>JAOUHR010000257.1 GCA_029884515.1 Gemmatimonadota bacterium | reverse complement strand
CCGCTCCCGGGCGACGCCACGGAGATGCTGGCGGAGATCGAGGCGGAGACGACGAGCGACGTCGACTGGCTCGCCCGCACGGGGTATCCGAACACCTACACGCTCACCAAGGCGATCGCCGAGCGCCTCCTCTTCGAGCGTCGGGGCAGCATCCCCCTCAGTATCGTGCGGCCGAGCGTGATCACGGCGAGCCGGGTGACGCCCTTCCCGGGATGGATCGACAGCACCTCGGGCTTCGGTGCCTTCGCCACGATGATCGGGCTCGGGCACCTGCGGGTGGTGGTGGGCCGGCCGGATGCGCGGCTCGACCTGATCCCGGTGGACGACGTCTCCGACCGCGTGATCGAGGAGGCACATGCCGCGCAGGAGGAAACCACCATCCGGCACGCGACCGCGGGAAAGGCGCTCTCGCCGTCGGTGCACGAGTGCTGGGACGAGATCCACACCTACTTCCGGATGCACCCGATCGACCGCCGTCCGGCGCGCCGCTACCTTGGGCCCGCCGGCCCGCGCTTCGCGCTCGCGGAGGCGCTCCACCACCGCCTCCCGATCGCCTTCGCCGAGATGAGTTCTCCGGTGCGCCGCCGGCAGGCCAAGCGCCTCGCCTCGCGGCTCGACTACCTGAACGACGTCTTCCCGTACTTCACCACGCGCACCTTCGACTTCCGGAGTTCGCGTCCGCTGGACGCCGAGCACCAGCCCCGCGCCTTCGTGCGGACCGTGTGCCGCGGCCTCGCGCAGCACGTGCTCGACCAGGACGAGCGCCAGTGGACGCTCGCGGGCCGCCAGCACGCGGGCCACGGCGGCGATCTGCGCTGGGTGATGGCGCACGAGGATGCGAACGCCTGGGTGCGCACGGGGATCTGGGCGTCCACCAAGGTGCTTCGGCGTGTCGCGCAGGCCGTGACCGTGGACGTCCCGTCGTTCGAGCGCGCGCGTGCCGCGGTGGCACCCGGCGCGGCGATCGTGCTCGTGCCGTCGCACCGGAGCTACCTCGACTTCATCCTCTGCTCCTACCTCGCGTTCACCCGCCCCGACCTCGGGATCCGGGTGCCGTACATCGCCGCGGCGACGGAGTTCGGGCGCGTGCCGCTGCTCGGGCGGATCCTCCAGTGGATGCACGCCTTCTACGTGAAGCGGGGGGCGGGGAAGGAGAACCGCGACCTCACGCCCCGCGTGCAGGCGCTGCTCGGGCGCGGCGAGGTGCTCGAGTTCTTCGTGGAGGGCGAGCGGAGCCGCTCCCGCGAGTTCCTGACCCCCAAGCGCGGGCTCCTGCGCACCATCCAGGAGAGCGGGAAGCCCGCGGTGCTCTTCCCGATCGCGATCACGTACGACCGCATCCCGGAGGAGGCCGCGTTCCAGCGCGAGCTCTCCGGCGCGCCCAAGCCGCGCATGCGCCTGAGCGCGCTGGTGCGCTGGCTCTGGGAGGTGGTGCGGGGTCGGGTCCGGCTCGGCCGGATGCACCTCGCCTGCGGCACCCCGATCCACCTCACGTCGGACTCCGACGTGCGTGAGGTCGCGCCGCGGATCATCGAGCACCTGCGTGGCGCGATGGCGGTCTCGACCTTCCATCTGGCCGCGGCCCGCGAGCAGCTCGCCCGCGAGGGCTGGTCGGTGGCCGCCGCCCGCGAGCGCATCGTCGCCCAGGGCGGCCATGTGCTCGAGAGCGAGCTCGACGGCGCGATGGCGCTCGACCCGCTAGTCGTGCAGACGATGCGCGCACAGATCGGGCACTGGCTTGACGAGGTGCCCACCGACGAGGAATCGGACGCCGTGGCGCCGGGCCGAGCCGGGTGACGAGGGCGTGAGCGCCGGACCGTTGCTGGTCACCGGCGCGAGCGGATTCCTCGGCCGGCACCTGCTCGACGCGCTGGCACGCGGGCTTCCCGATGCCCGCGTGGTGGTGCTCACCCGCGACCGACGCGCGTGGGAGTCGGCTGCCTGGAAGCCTCAGCTGGCGCATCTCGAGGTGGTCGAGGGCCGGATGGAGGACGTCGCCGCCTGGCGGGACGCACCCTCCCTCCGCGGACTTGCTGGCATCTTCCACCTCGCGGCCACGGTCGAGCACCGCCGGTCGCGCGAGTTCGGACAGGAGCGCGCCGACATCGACGGTGCCGCGGCGATCGTGCGTCTTGCGGCGCGCAGCGGTGCACGGGTCGTGTACGTCTCCACTTCTGGAACCGTCGGCTGCTCCGCCGATCCCGCGGCGAGCCCGGACGAGCGCGCCCCCTTCTGCGAGGAGGCCGTCGCCGACTGGCCGTACTACCGCGGCAAGATCGAGGCGGAGCGGGTGACGCGGGCGCTGGCCGACGAGCTCGGCGTCTCCCTCGTGATCCTGCGTCCGCCGGTGCTCCTCGGCCCTGGCGACCATCGTGGGCGCTCGACGCGCCACGTGCAGCGGTTCCTGCGCGGACGGCTCCCGTTCGTGGTGAAGGGCGGCATGCACTACGTGGACGTGCGCGACGTGGCCAGCGCGATGGTGGCGGCGATGCAGCACGCGTCGCCGCAGCCCGTCTACAACCTGCCCGGACACGCCTCGACGATCGCCCAGTTCTTCGGTGCGATCGCGGAGGTCGCGGGCCGCCGGCCGCCGAGCCTGGAGCTCCCCGTCGGCCTCGCCTGGTGGCTCGCGACGGTGCTCAAGCCGCTGCATCTCCTGCCCGAGCCGACGGCGGTGGAGATGGCATCCCGCTACTGGGGCCTCACCTCGCTCCACGCCGAGCGGGACCTCGGGCATCGGCCGCGTCCGGCACGCGAGACGCTGGGAGACACGGTGGCCTGGCTGCGCGACGAGGAGGCGGCCGCGCACCCGGCGTGACGCGATGGCCGTGACCGCGATCTACCCTTCTTCGAGCGGCACCGCGCCCCGCACCCGGAGCCCACGGACTCGCTCACCACCACGCTGGAGGACTGGCTCGCCGACCCGACCATCGGGAAACTGGTCACGCCCGCGATCGGTGTGCTGGTCATCGTCGCCTCGTACGGTTCGCGAACCGGTCCCTCGCGCGCGTGGTGTACGATTCCGAGGCGCGCCATCGCACGCGCAAGCTCGTCACGTTCGGCGGGTGCATCGCCGTCGGGATCCTGGTCCTCGCGGTCCACAGTGGGAAGCTCGGGGTCTCATCGCACCGGTGACCGCGTGCAGCTCAGCGGCATCAAGGGCGACGTGATCGACATCGGCGTGCCGCGTACCACGCTGATGGAGGTGGGCGAGTGGGTGAAGGGCGACCTGTACACCGGACGTGTGGTCCGGATCGGCAACAGCTTCGTGTTCAAGGAGCCCGTGTTCAACTACTCCGGCGACTTCCCGTTCCTCTGGGATGAGATCACGCTGCCGGTGAAGTACGGCACCGACTGGAAGGAGGCGCGCCGCCTGCTCGTGAAGGTCGCGGACGAGGTGGTCGGGGAGTACACGGCGGGCGCCGCGCAGTCCTGGAGGCAGGTCACACGGAGCTTCCTCGTGGAGGACGCGATGGTCACCCCGATGGTGAGTCTCGTGGCGAACGACAACTGGATCGAGTTCACGCTGCGGTACGTGGTGGACTTCAAGTATCGCCGGCGCACCAAGGACCGGCTGTTCACGCGCCTCCTCGAGGAGATCGACGCGTCGAACGGCCGGGTGGCGATCGCCTCGGCGACCTTCCACTTGGTGGAGGCGCCGGTGTTCGACGTCCGGATGAAGGGCGCTACGCCTCCGGGGCCCGCCACCCCGTAGCGTCCGCGGCGGGGTCGGGAGAGGGCGGTGCCTTGCCGGGCGCGGCGCGGCCCGCATCCCCCGCCGTTTCGAGCTCGACACCGAGTCCGTCCGCGACTCGGTTCACGAACGCGAAGTACGCGATGATCGCGCAGGCGTCGTGGATCTCGCGGTCGACGAGGTCGGCCGCGCGCAGTGCCTCCACGTCACGCGTGGTGATCGTCGCGGGCGCCAGCGTCAGCTTGTCCGCGTAGGCGATGAGCGCACGCTCGCGCCCGGTGACGGCGAGATCCGCGGGCAGCGCTCGCGCGAGCAGTCCGTCGATCAGCGCCCGTTGGGCGACCGGGCCGACGGCGGCACTGCTCAGGATGCGACGGAGACCCGCTCCGTGATGGTGGATTCAGTACGGGCAGTCGTTCAATCCCGAGACCCGCACGGCCAGCACCTCGCGCTCGCGTCGGGAGAGCGGCCCCGGGGCGTGCA
>JAOUHR010000256.1 GCA_029884515.1 Gemmatimonadota bacterium | reverse complement strand
AAGCACGCGGCCGTCGGCGCGCAGGTCGAGGCCCACTTCCTCGTGCGCTTCGCGCACGGCGGTGTCCTCCAGCGAGACATCGTCCGCGGCGAGCCGGCCGCCTGGAAGCGCGATCTGCCCGCTCCACGGATCGCCTTCGCGGAGCGCACGACGGATGAGAAGGAGGTCGCAGTCGGCGTCGGCGCGGGGCCGAAGGATGAGTGCAACGGCCGCCTCCATGAACGGCTCGTCGCGCTCTGCACGCGCCGACTCTCGGCCGCCGAGGGCGGCGGCGATGCGCGCGATCAGCGGGTGGGCGATCGCGCTGGGCACGTCAGCCCTCTACCGGCCCACCCGCGGCGATCCAGGCGTGCCATCCCCCGGCCAGCGATGCGACGTCCGCGTAGCCCATCTGCTGCATGGTGTCGGCGGCGAACGCCGAGCGGTTGCCGCTCGCGCAGTAGATCACCACCGAGGCGTCGCGCGGGACGAGCCCCTCGATCCGCGTCTCGAGGTTGCCGCGCACGAGCACGAGGGCGCCCGGCAGCCGCCCGAGGTTGGTCTCGTTGGGCTCGCGCACGTCCAGGAGCACGGGCGGCTTCTGACCCGCCAGGGCCTGCTGCACGTCGCGCACGGTGACTTCACGGATACGGCTCTTGGCCTCGGCGATCAGGTCGGCGCCGGTCTTCATGGGCATCGGGAACGGGGTTCGGGACCCCTCAATCGTACCGACTCCGCAGCCGCGATTGCACCCTTCGCCGAGACGGGCATCCGCGGCGCTGGGCCGGTCCCGTGCATCAAGGGGGGTGTCGCCGACCGCAGGCAAGTGGTCGCGCGGCACGCCCCAGCGGTCGCGAGGGTGACCGATTGCCGACCGATTGGCGGAACCCTGTCATGCCTGACAGGGATACCGCAGCGGGCGCCGGGACCCCATCTTCGCGAGGCGACGCCCCACTCTCCTCTTCCGCGGAGCCCCCGATGGGCACCCCCCTCGATCCGAAGGTCGACCACCGCATCAAGCTCGCCGAAGCCGTGGAGCACACCAAGCGGCACCGCGCTGGCGGCACCCACCGCACGCCCGACTCCGGGGCATTCAACGCCAAGGCGGTCCAGACCCTCCTCGCACAGCCGGGGTGTGTGGGGATGCGGTTCTACCATGGGCGGAGCGAACGGGGCGAGGCGAACCTCGTCCTTGTCGGCGTGGACGCGAAGGGGAACAACATGACCAAGGGCATCCTGCTCGAAGGGCATTTCCCCTGCCCGCCCTACTGTGCGGACGAGGACGCGCTCCAAGGGTAGACCCCGTTGAAGATCCCGCTGATCGTCTGGATCGCGGCGTGGGGCCAGCTGGTGCCCCTGGCCGCCGCGCTGGCGCGCCCGCGCGTGCTGCGCGAGGCCCGGCTCGGCGTGGCGGTCTGGCTCTTCCTCATGATCCTCATGGACGCGGTCTCCTGGACCTGGTCCATCGGCCTCGGACGCGGGAACAACCACTGGGTGAGCTTCGCGTTCGTGCCGTTCCAGGGCGTCGCGGTGCTGTGGGCGATCGCGCTCTGGCAGGTGCGTCCGCTGCTCCGGCTCACGCTGCGGCTCTGTGTCCCCCTTCTTCTCATCTGGTGGGCGGTCGACATCGCCCTGCTGGAGCCCACGGACACCTTCAGCGGCATCGGCAGCCCGGTCAACAACATCCTGATCCTCGCCGCTTCGATGCTCACGCTGGCGACGCGCGCCCGCGATACCGACGCGCCGTTGCTGCGGCAGGACTGGCTCTGGATCCTCGCCGGCCTCGCGATCTTCTTCGCCACCAACGCCTCGGTCACGATCGTGCAGGGCGCGTCGATCGCGAGCGGGGATTACGCACTCGCGATCCGCGCGGGCAACTTGAAGGCGGCACTCGACATCTGCGCGTACCTGCTGCTGACCGGAGGGTTCCTGTGGGCACCTCGTCTGACGTCCTCTGGGGACTCCTCGTCGCGGGCGCCCTCTCCACCCTCATCGCCGTCGTCGCCTTCGTGGCGGCCCTCGTGATCGCCCAGCGCGACCGCGTGGCGCTCCGGCGGCGGAGCGAGGTGCTGGTCGCGCGGGCGCAGGACGAGGAGCGGGCCTGGATCGCGGGGGAGCTGCACGACGACATCCTCCAGCGGGTGGCGCTGCTCCGCCACGAGGTGGAGCAGTTCTGGACGGGGACGCTCCCGGTGCGCGACCCGCACACCATCACGCGCCTGCGGGGCATCAGCGCGGAGCTGCTCGACCTCGGCGTGGCGGTGCGCAACATCGCGCGCCGCCTCCATCCCACGGTCGTGGACCAGGTGGGATTCCTCCCCGCGCTGCAGGCGCTGGCCGAGGAGTTCCGGGGCGCGAGCGGCATCGCGATCAGCCTCAGGCTGCCGCCCGAACCGCCGGCGCTCGCCGCCGAGGTGGCGCGCGCCGCGTACCGGATCGTGCAGGAGGCCCTGCGGAACACCGCGCGACACTCGAGCAGCACCACCGCCTTGGTGGAAGTGCAGGTGCACGCCCAGCGGCTGTACATCCGGGTCGAGGATGCCGGACGCGGCTTCGACCCGGCGGACCGGACCAGGAACGGGATCGGGCTCGCGATCCTGCGGGAGCGGGCCCTCAGCGTGGGAGGATCGGTGGACGTGAGCTCCGAAGGGGACCGCGGCACCCTGGTGACGGCGACCCTGCCGCTTCGCGCGGGCACGCCGTGAGCCGGCCCCGCCTGATCATCGCCGACGACCACCACCTGATGGTGGAGGCGCTGCGCACGGCGCTCTCCGCCGACTACGACGTGGTGGCCGTGGCGTACGATGCGGACGAGGTGCTCGAGAAGGTCGCGTCGATCGACGCTGACTGCCTCCTCCTCGACCTCTCGTTGCCGGGCCAGAACGGGCTCGAGCTCCTCCCGCACGTGCAGCGGCTCGCACCGGAGCTCCCGGTGATCGTCGTCACGATGCACCTGGACCGGGCCGTGGCCGACACGGCGATGCAGGGCGGGGCGCGCGGGTTCGTGCCGAAGGACTCCGGGCTCGAGGAGCTCGAGGAAGCGATCGCGACGGTGCTCGCTGGCGGCCTGCACGTGTCGCCCCGCCTGCCACCCAACAGCAACCGGACCGCCCTCCGCGCCGCCCATGCCGGCCTCGCCCAGCTCACGCCGCGGCAACACGAGATCGTGCGGCTCATCGCAGAGGGTCGCACCTCGCCCGAGATCGCGAAGTGGCTCGGCCTGAGCCAGCGCACGATCGCCTTCCACCGCACGAACATCCGCGAGAAGCTCGGAATCGACAGCGAGCGTGGGCTGCTGCGGTTCGCCCTGCTCACGCGCATGAGCGACGACGGCGAGGACGGGGAGGCGTAGATTCGGTCGCATGACCGCGCCTGACCCGACTCACGCCCTGTCCATCCGGCCAGCCGGAGTGACGGCGAGTGCGGTGGTGGCGATCCTCGGCAGCCTGGCGACCGTCATGCTCGCGGGGTCGCTCCTCCGCACCACCGAGGGGATCGAGGAGCAGCTGCCCGGCGGCCGCGTGGTGGCGCTCGCGATGGCGGGAACGCTGCTCCTCTCCGCCTTCGCGGGGATCGCGACCGCCGTGGGGCTCTGGCGGATGCGGCACTGGGCGCGCCTCGGGATGCTGATCATCGCCGGCTCGCTCGTGATCCTGTGCACCGCATCGGCGCTCGTGGTGGCCGCAATCCCGATCCCGCAGGTCGGGGGTGCTGCGGCGGGAAGCGCCGCCGGCGTGCGCGCGATATTGCTCGCCTTCTACGCCGTGCCCGGCGCCATCGGCATCTGGTGGCTCGTCTACTTCACCCGGGAGCGCACGAAGGCATGCTTTGCCGCGAGCGGACCGATCGCTCCGCCGGGGGTGCCGCTCACCGTCGCGCTCATCGGCTGGTCCTGTGTGGTGGGCGGCGTGCTCTGCCTCGCGGTGCCGTTCACGGGTGCCCCGGCGTACCTCCTTGGCGCAGTGCTCGTGGGGTGGGCGGCGCGCGCCTTCTTCCTGGCGCTCGCTGCCGTGCAACTCGTCATCGGCCGAGGGCTGCTGCGGCTCGAGGAGCGGGCGCGCGTGGCGGGGGCCTGGTTCTTCGGGGTCGGCTCGCTCTACGGCGTGGCCGGACTCGTGGTGCCCGGGTCGCGGGCCGATGCGCTCGCGTATGCCCGCTCGATCGCCGCCGCGGTGGACTCCGCGGGGACGCTCGACATCGCGGCCCT
>JAOUHR010000255.1 GCA_029884515.1 Gemmatimonadota bacterium | reverse complement strand
GCTCGAGGGTCGAGGCCGACAGGTAGTAGCGCACGGTCTGGAAGAGCAGGACGGGGGCGCCGGCCGCGAGGCTGCCGATCGCGGGGGAGAGCAGCAGCGTCTGGCCGTTGGTCACGGGCGTGATGCCCGCGGTCGTCGTGCACAGGGTCAGCGTCCCAGCCGAGGGTGCCGTGGTGGTTGCCACGTAGGTGTACGGGGCGTTCAGCGCGGTATCCCGATAGGCGTAGCCGGCAAAGACCGCCGTCGTCTGGATCAGGGAATCCACCGGCACGAAGGTCGCCGTGCTCGCCGAGCAGTACACGCCCATCGCGTAGGGCACGCGCACCGTGATGGAGGTGGTCGTCGCGGCCGTGATGCCCTGCGGTTCGATCATCCGCATCTCGTCCCGGACGAGGTTGAGCGCGTTCCGCGTCACGGCGCGTGCGTCTCGCGCGCCCGTGGACCGCTGGAAGAAGCGCATCTGCGACTGGAGCAGCCGGGTGATGCCGGCCCCTACGATCCCGAGGAGCACCACGGCGATGAGCAACTCGGCGAGAGTGAACCCGCGACGGTGACCGCGGCGAGGCGTCCTCATGAGAAGAGCGACCCGGCCGGCGGCTTGGAGCGGTCCACTGTCACGGTGTCGGGACGGAACGCCGCGTTCGCCGGCGTGATGATGATCCGCACGCGCGTGATGTTCGCGGTCGGCACCGTGAGCGTGACGCACCGCTGGTGCCGGTAATTCGGGATCGCCGAGATGGTGACGCAGCCGGTGTTCGCCGAGAGTGCGGAGTACGCCATCGTCGTGAAGAGGCCCGTGGCGGAGGAGACCGCAGCCGCGCGATCGACGCCCGAGGCCGCCACGCGGTTGCGCACCGCGTACCGGAGGGTGACGACCGTGTGGACGGTGGCCATCATGCCCAGCAGCGTGACCGCGACCATCACCTCGATCAGGGAGATCCCGCGACGGTTCCTCATTGACGCCTCACGATTCCAGTGGCCGTCCGCGACACGGTCGTCACGAGGCCCGACCCGGAGACGGTGACGGCGAGCGCCGCGTCCGCCCGCCCATTCGGGAAGATGGTGATGCCGGTGGTGGGATTGATCGCCAGTGTGGCGCGCAGGTCGTACGCCCGTCCGAAGTTGCGCTGCTTGATCACGGTGCCGCTCGCCCGGTCGGTGATCTGCAGTGCCGACGACGCGAGGACGATCCGCACCGGCGCCCGCCGACGGACCGCGAGCTGCGACGCCTCCGTCAGCATCCCCTCCACCACCGTCGCCGACCGCAGCACGCGGTCGCGCGCGATCTGCCGACCGATCGACGCGCCGCCGATGGTGAGCAGGATGCCCGCCACGACGACGACGACCAGCAGTTCGATGAGGGAGAAGGCGGGGCGGGATCTCACGGGTCGGGCTCGGGGGAGAGAGTCGGCGCACACCAAGGCGCTCAATCAAGCGACGACTGGATGAAGACTACTGCTACAGGAAGACTACTGCTACACGACGAGACGCGACCAGAAACGCGTCACTGCGTGACACTCAGTCGGCGAGCGCGCCTGCCTCGAGTTCACGCCGCGCCTCGTCGAGCACGCGCGCGGTGACGCCCGGGAGATCACCCGCGATGAGCGCGCCGGAGGCGCGGGCGTGCCCGCCCCCGCCGAACGCGCGGGCGAGCGTGTTCACGTTCACACCCGCAACGCTACGGAAGGAGACCTTGACCTTTCCGTGCCCGAGGTCACGGAACAGCATCGCCAGCCGCACGCCCGCGATCGACCGCGGGTGCTCCACCACGCCGTCCAGGTCCTCCGACGAGACGCCGTGCTTCTCCAACGCCCCGGCGGCCACGCTCACCCACGCCATCCCGTGCGCCATGTCCACTTCGAGCGTGTCGAGCGCATCGCGCAGCAGGTGGAGCCGTCCGAGCGGGACGCTCGCGTAGATCCGCTTGTACATCTGCTCCGGGTCCACGCCAGCCGAGAGCAGCTCGGCCGCCACCGCGAGGCAGCGGGGCGACGTGTTGCCGAAGCGGAAGCCTCCCGTGTCCGTGACGAGCGCCGTGTAGAGGGACTTCGCGATGGGCGTGGTGATCGTGAGTCCGCACTCGCGCGCGAGGTCGAACACGAGTTCGGCCGTCGCGCAAGCCGCCGTGTCGCTCAGCATCGTCGCACCCGGCGGCTCGTCGCCCGGCAGGTGGTGGTCGATCACGAGCGCATCCTGCGGCAGTGCGCGCACCGCGGGCGCGAGGGCGCCCAGCCGCCCGAGGTCGCTGATGTCGAGCACGATGAGCCGGTCGATGCTCCCGAGCGCCGCCGCGCCCTGCGCCGAGCGGTCCTCCACGTCGTCACCCAGGAGCCAGCGGAAGAGCTCGGGCCAGGGCGTCGGGTTCACGATGAACGCACGCACGCCCATCTGGCCGAGCAGGCGGGCGAGCGCCGTCTGCGATCCGCAGCCGTCGCCGTCGGCGTTGATGTGTGTGGAGAGGGCGACCGTCATCCCCGGGCGGAGCGCGGCGGCGATCCGCTGGATCGCCTCGCGCCGCACCGCGGGGACCGCGAGCAGGTCAGCCACCGGCCTTCGCGAGCTTCGAGTGGTAGCGGCCGTACGCGAAGTAGATGGCCAACCCGATCGCCATCCAGACGGCGAGCCGGAGCCAGGTGTCGTAGGGCAGGCTGTACATCAGGTAGCCGCACGTGATGATCCCGCCGAGCGGCACGAACGGCACGAACGGCGTCTTGAACGGCCGCTCGAGCTCCGGGCTCCGGTAGCGGAGCACGAGGATGCCCGCGCAGACGATCACGAAGGCGAAGAGCGTGCCGATCGAGACGAGGTGCCCGAGGATGCCGATCGGGAAGAGGCCGGCGAAGAACGCCGCCGTGAGCCCCGTGATGATCGTGGCGAGCCAGGGCGTCTTGAATTTCGGGTGCACCTTGCCGAACACCTCCGGCAGGAGGCCGTCGCGCGACATCGCGTAGAAGATGCGCGGCTGGCCCATCAGCATCACGAGCACCACCGAGGCGAGGCCGGCCACCGCGCCGACCGTCGCGAGCACCTTGAGCCAGTTGAGCGCGGGCGCAGCGTCGAGGGCCACGTACACCGGCTCGGGCACGTCGAGGGTCCCGAAGGGCGCGAGTCCCGTCATCACCAGGGCCATCAGGATGTAGAGGATCGTGCAGACCACGAGCGAGGCCAGGATACCGATCGGGAGGTCACGCTGCGGGTTCTTCGCCTCCTGGGCGGCGGTCGAGACGGCATCGAACCCGATGTAGGCGAAGAAGATCACGCCCGCGCCGGCGAAGATGCCGCTCCAGCCGAACTTGCCGTAGATCGCCGCGCCCGTGGCCGGGTCCGTCAGCTGCTCCGGGATGAACGGCACCCAGTTGGCCGTGTCGACGTAGAACGCGCCGAACACGATCACGAGCAGGACGATCGAGACCTTGAGGTAGACGATGAAGTTGTTGAGCCGTGCCGACTCCTTGATGCCGATCACGAGCAGCGAGGTGAGCACGAGCACGAGGAGGACGGCCGGCAGGTTGATGATCGCCCCCGTCGCGTGGAAGGAGGAGCCCTCCACCGTGAGCGGCGCGTTCACCAGCGCGTGCGGCAGGTCGATCCCGACGATCCGGAGCATCTGCGTGAAGTAGCCCGACCACCCGACCGCGACCGTCGACGCCGCGAAGAGGTACTCGAGGATCAGGTCCCAGCCGATGATCCAGGCGAGGAGCTCGCCGAGCGTCGCGTAGCCGTACGTGTACGCCGATCCCGCGATGGGGATCATCGACGCGAACTCCGCGTAGCAGAGCCCCGCGAAGGCGCACCCGAGTCCGGCGAAGATGAACGAGATCACGATGGCGGGGCCCGCGTGTTGCGCGGCCGCCGTCCCCGTGAGCACGAAGATGCCCGCACCGATGATCGCGCCGATCCCAAGCAGCGTGAGGTTCATCGCCGTGAGGCTGCGCTTGAGCGAGTGCTCGCCCTCGCTCGTGGCCTCCTGCATCAGGATGGAGAGCGGCTTCCGTGTCGAGAGTCCCATGGGTCAGACGCTGTAGTTGGGCGCTTCGCGCGTGATCGTGACGTCGTGCGGGTGCGACTCGCGCAGGCCCGCCGATGTGATCCGGACGAACTCCGCCTGCGTGCGGAGTTCGTCGATCGTCCCGCAGCCGGCGTACCCCATGCCGCTCCGGAGTCCGCCGACCATCTGGTACAATACGTCCCCGACGGGGCCCT
>JAOUHR010000254.1 GCA_029884515.1 Gemmatimonadota bacterium | reverse complement strand
TCCGACGCCTCGCTCATCGCGATCGCGAACGCGTCGAGCACGTAGAGCCGGATCTTGCGGTCCACGATCGTGCGGCGCGCGCGGGCCGGCAGCGTCTGCCAGAACGCGTCGGCGGGAAGGTCGCTCTGGATGACGAACACGCCGTGCTCAGCGAGGCCTTCGAGCGGATCACTGTGGCGGAAGACGTTCGGGTCGGGCGAGAGCACGACGTCGACGTGCTTGAGCTCGCAGTTGAGCCGGATGGGCTCATGCGCGAGCACCGCGTAGAAGGTCGTCGGCTGCCCCTTCTTCTCCGAGCCGTACTTGGGGTTGGCCTTGATGTGCACGCCGAAGAGCTCGAACGCCGTCATCGCGACGTTCTTGCCCATGGTGATGGCACCCCAGCCACCCACCGAGTGGATGCGCAGCGCGGTGGAGTCCTTGGGCAGCAGGTTCACTGGTGCCGCCGGGTGCAGCGAGAGCCCCGCGAGCTGCGGGTAGCTCTCCACCAGCTGCTCCTGCCAGATCTGGAGCTTCGGGAGCTGCGTGCCCTCGCGCACGAAGTCGATCCCGAGGTAGAACTGGCGCCGGCGCACGGCGCCCGGGAGCATGTTGTCCACCGCGGCGACGAGGTCGCCGGGCTGCAGGTCGCGACTGCCGAGGCCGAAACACCCGCTGAAGAAGTCGGGCACCTGTTCCGGCCGCACCGGGTGCACGCCCGGGTGCGCATCGGCGGTGCGGTGGTTCTCCACGCCCTTCGCCATCGCCGCCCGGATCTCACGCAGGAGCGGGAGGTCCACCGCGAGCGGCTGGTCCACGCGCTCGAGGACGGTCACGCCCTTCTTGCCGGCGAGCAGCCGGGTGATGAGGTCGCTCGGGAACGGCCGGAACATCGTCAGGTTCAGGACGCCGACCTTGAGCCCGCGCGTGGCGCGCAAGTGGTCCACCACCGCCTCGGCGTTGGAGACCACCGAGCCCTGCCCGACGATCACCCACTCCGCGTCGTCGAGCCGGTACCCCGACGCGCGCGCATACTGGCGGCCCGTGAGGGCGGCGAACTCCGCGAACGCGCGGTCCGTCAATTCGACGATGTGGTCGAAATAGAACGGGCGCTGGGCAGCCACGCCCTGCGCATAGCTGTCCTGGTTCTGCACCGTGCCGAGCATCGCCGGATAATCGAGGTTGAACATCTCCGGGATGCGCCTCCGCCGGGCACCGAACACCATCCGCTGTGCCGGCGTGGGCGCGTCGATCAGGTCCGCCGGGTCGCCCAGGTACTCGCGGATGAGGTCGCGCTCGGGCAGGCGCAGCGACTCGATCACGTGGCTGGTGAGGAACCCGTCCTGCGCGACGAGGCCGGGGTTGAGCGAGAGCTCCGCCACGCGGTGCGCCACGAGGTTCAGGTCCGCGGCCTCTTGCACGTCCTTGGCGAAGAGCTGGAAGAACCCGGTGTCATCGACGGCGTGGTAGTCGTCGTGGCCGGCGTGGACGTTCAGCGCGTGCTTGGTCATCGCGCGCGCGGCCACGTTGAGCACGTAGGTGAGTCGCTTGCCCACCGCAGCGTAGAGCGACTCGTGCATGTAGGCGATGCCCTGTCCGCTCGAGAAGTTCGTCGCGCGCAGGCCCGACATGCTCATCCCGGCGGTCACGGCGGCAGCCGCATGTTCGCCTTCGGGCTCGAAGAAGAGCAGCCGGCGGCCGTTCACGTTGCGCGAGCCCTCGGCGACGGCGGCCGCCCATCCTTCCCCCATCTGCGTGGAGGGGGTGATGGGATAGGCGCCGGCGCCTTCGCTCGCCGCCGTCTCCATCGCCACCACCGCGGCGCTGCCATCGAGGGCCTCGAGCGTGCCGGGATACTTCGGCGCGCTCGCCGCCGGCGCCTTCGTCTTGCGGAAGATCATGCTGCCTCCGACCGTGCGTCCGCCGACGGCCGCGCGAACTGCGCACCGGCGAGCCACACGATGGCATTGGTTGGACACCGCGCGACCGCGCCGGGCTCGGCGGATGCGATGAGGTCGTAGTCCACGACGGCAACGCCGCTGGCGACGCTGATCAGTCCATCGGCGGCGTCCTGCACGCACTTGCCGCAGGCCGTGCAGGCCACGCGGCACTGTTCCAGTACCTCGTCGCCCTCCATCAGGTTCCGGCACTGCACGAGGAGCGCATGGTCCAGCGGCATGACGGTGAAGAGGTCCTTGGGGCAGGCGTCCACGCAATCTCCGCACGCGGTGCACTTCACGGGATCCACCACCGGGAGGCCGTACGCGTCCATGGTGATCGCGTCGAAGTCGCAGGCGCGCGCGCAGTCTTCGAGGCCGAGGCATCCCCAGGTGCATCCCTTGCCGCCGCCCGCCACCGCCGCCGCGGCCCCGCAGGTGCCGACGCCGCGATACTCCGCCCGCTGCACCGCGACGTCGCTGCCGCCCGCACAGAGCAACCGAGCGACCCGCTTCACCGCGACGCCCGGGTCCACTCCGAGATAGCCGGCGATCTGCGCCCGCGATTCCTCGTTCGCCACCGTGCACTGGGCCACCTGGATGTGGCCAGCCACGGCCTCCTCGGCGAACGACCGGCACCCGGGGAGGCCGCAGGCGCCGCAGTTCGCGCCCGGGAGGATCGAGGTGACCACGCCGATGCGCGGATCCTCCCACACCTTGAGGCGCGCGTTCGCCAGTGCGATCAGGATGCCGAATGCGAGGCCGACTCCGCCGAGGATGAAGATCGCGTCGAGGATCATGCGCAGGGCCTCCGGCGGCCGGTCACGCGCCGCCCGGGAGCCCGGTCTGGCCGAGCAGCCACTGCGTCACGCGATCGACCGCGTCCGCGGAGCCGATCGCGGGAGCGGCGGTGCCGTCGCGCGCCGGCACCGTGAAGGGAGTGCGCGCATGGTCCGTGAGCAGGTAGAGGTCCTGGGCCATCTGCCACGCGCTCACCCCGCCGATCGGCTTCTTCGGCACCTCCGGCATGCGGCCGATCGAGAGGCGCTTCCACCCCTCCGTCCCCCGCCGTGGGTCGTGCGTGAAGGTGGCGCAGCCTTCGGGGACCATCGCCACGATCGCCGGCCCGTCGAACGACGCCACGAGGTCCAGCCCACTGCCGTCGTCGGTCTGGATCACGAGGGTGCCCGGCGTGATGCAGCGGGCAAGTGGCGCGGGGGCGCAGGGGCCGGACACCACCAGGATGATCTTCGCCCGGCCGTCGGCGAAGTCCATGAGGGCGCCCGGGTGCAGGTCGGCGCCCTCGAGCCGCACCACCAGCGGCGGCGCGAATCGGCGCTCGACGCGGTTCCACTCGTGGAATTCCACGGCGTCGAGCAGTCGGTCGTGCTCTGCGCGGACGTAACGGCCCGCACGCACGAGTTCGGCGAGCACGATCGCCCCGAAGGCGCGTCCCGCGTCGGAGAGCGCCGCATCGACCGTCGCGCCGAGCTTCGTTCCATTCGTCACCTGCGCGACGAAGAGGCTATCCCCGCGTTCGACGACGGTCCTCAGGGCATGCACGGCGAGCTCGAGCGCGGCGAGGGACTCCTCGTCACCACGACCGACCGGCGGGAAGAGCGCAGCGAAACGCGCAGGATCCACGCGTCCCTCGGCGAAGGCGCCGAGTCCCACGGCGGCGCGCGCGGCGCGCACCTCGGGGCTCGCGTGGTGTGCGTCGAGGAACTCGGCGGCCTGATTGAGCGCTCCCTCCACGGCCGCGCGGAACTCGGCGATGGGCTGGGCGAGCGCGTCAAGCGCCTGCGCGACGCGGGGATCAGACGGCATAGCGCGCGAACTCCTCGTCCAGCAGGGTGGCGCGCTCGGAGGGTGTGCGCGGCGTCACGCGCCGCGTCTCCTCGTAGCGCGGCCGGGACGGGTCGCGGAAGAAGACGCCGACGTGGATCTGCTCGTCGCTCTCGGCGTAGCGGCGCGCGGCCTCGATGTCGCGCGGGTCGTGGTGGACCTGCGTCTTGTAGACCTTGTCAAGCTCCGGCGTGACCACGCCGTCGTCGTGCACGAGGAGCGTGATTCGCGTCGGGTCCGCGACCGCGGACTGGAACAGGTCGGGCGTGTAGACGGGGCAGCGCTGGAGGATGCGCACGAAGCTCGTCCCCCTGTGATGGTACGCGGCGCGCAGCGTGGCATAGAGATGCGCCGGCGCCCATTCGACCGTCTGGGCGACGAATGAGGCGTTCGTCACGCCGAGCGAGACGGAGAGCGGGTTGAGCGCCGGGAGGTAGCTCCCG
>JAOUHR010000253.1 GCA_029884515.1 Gemmatimonadota bacterium | reverse complement strand
GTAAGGTCCGTCACCCCCCCCCCCATCTCCTCCCTCGCACTGGACTCATGCACCGACTCTGCCTCGTCTTCGTCGCCGCGCTCTGGGCCGGACTCGGCTGCGCCGCCGCCGCGCAGGATCCTGCGGACGCCGCCGCACCGACCGCCGCCGGCTCCGCTGCACATCCGTCCCTCGTGGTCTTCATCACAGTGGACCAGCTCCGCCCCGACTACCTGACGCGCTGGCACGACCAGCTCAGCGGTGGACTCCGCCGCCTGGTCGACCAGGGCGCGTTCTTCACCCGAGGCACGCAGGACCACGCGATCACCGAGACCGCGCCCGGGCACGCGACGACGATGTCGGGCCGCTTCCCGTACTCCACGGGCATCGCCAGCAACTCGGCCGGCGTGAACACGCCCGACGCGCCGTTGGTGGGCGGCACCGGCGTCGGAGCATCACCGTTCCGATTCCGTGGCACGACCCTCGCCGACTGGATGGCGGCCGCCGACCCGCGCGTGAAGGTGCTCTCCGTCTCGCGCAAGGACCGCGGCGCGATCCTCCCGATCGGTCGCGGCAAGTACCCGGTGTTCTGGTACGCGCCGTCCACCGGCGGGTTCGTGACCAGCACGTGGTACGCGGACACGCTCCCCACCTGGGTGCAGGCCTTCGGCGCCGAGAACCGCGTGGTCGCGCGGTACGGGGGACAGGCGTGGGGGCTCTCCGCGCCCGGGAGCAGCTACCCGGAACCCGACTCGGTGCCCGCCGAGGACGCCGGACGCGAGTTCCTCTTCCCGCACGTGATGCCGACCGACACCGCAGCGGCGCGTGCCGCGTTCATCAGCTTCCCGTGGATGGACGAGTACACGCTCGACTTCGCCTGGCGCGGCGTGCGCGCACTGGGATTGGGGGCGGGGCCGCAAACGGACCTCCTCGCCGTGTCGCTCTCGACGACTGACGCCGTCGGCCACCGGTTCGGACCCGATTCGCGCGAACTGCACGACCAGATCCTCCGCCTCGACAAGTCGCTGGGTGCCTTCCTCGATTCGCTCGTCGCACTGCGTGGCGCCGGCAACGTCGTGGTCGCGCTCACCGCCGACCACGGTGTGGCGCCGAGTCCTGAGGTGCAGTCGACGTTCGGCGACAACGCGATGGCGCGGCGAGTGATGGGGGCCGACTTCGACGCGGCGCTCGGTACGGTGGCGCCGGTGGTGCAGCGCCTCAAGCTCGACCCCACCGCGTTCGGGTTCGACGGCCAGACGCTCGACGTGGACCGGAGCAAGGTCGCCGGTAAGGAGAAGGACGTGCTCGCCGTCGCCCGGGCCTTCGCCGCCGCCGCACGGAAGGTGGGCGGGGTCGAGCGTGTCGACGTGATCGACGACCTCGCACGCGCCGACACGGTGCGTGACGACATCGCCCGGCGCTGGCTGCACATGTTCCGGCCAGGTGGCGAGGTGCTCGTCGCCATTACGCTCACGCCGTACTCGCTCTTCGGTACTTCGATCGTCGCCACGCACGGCTCGCCGCACGACTACGACGCACGGGTCCCGATCATCTTCTGGGGGCCCGGCATCGTGCCGGGGCGCAGCGACCGGATCGTGCGCGTGGTGGACATGGCGCCGACGCTGGCGGCGCTCCTCGGCGTGAAGCCAACGGAGAAGCTCGACGGCGTTCCGATCCGATCGGTTCTCGTGCCCGCGTCCGCCACGCCCCGTGAATAGATTGCCTTGATGCCCGGGATGGGCGAAGGGGGCGCAGTTCCTCTCCCCCCTCTTCCATCTCATGACTTCCATCTGCCTTCCCGATGCACGACTCGATCTATTTCCAGGAACATCATCTCGCGACGCGCGAGATGGTCCGTGCCTTCGCGCAGGCCGAGGTCGCGCCGGTGGCGCGACGGTTCGACGACTCCCAGGAGTTCCCCTGGGAGAACGTCAAGAAGATGGGGGAACTCGGGCTGCTCGGGATCCCGTGGTCCGAAGACTTGGGGGGCGCCGGCCTCGACACGATGTGTTTCATCATCGCCATCGAGGAGCTGGCACGCGTCTGTGCCTCGCACTCCATCACCATCTCCGCGCACACCACGCTCGGCACCTCGCCGATCGTGAACTTCGGCACCAAGGAGCAGCAGCAGCGCTTCGTGCCGAAGCTCGCGGCGGGCAAGGTGTTGGGGGGATTCGGCCTCACCGAGCCGAACGCCGGCTCCGATGCGGGCGGCACCCAGAGCCGCGCCGTGAAGAAGGGCGACCGATACATCCTGAACGGCACCAAGCGTTTCATCACGCACGCCGGAGTGGGCGAGGTGTTCATCGTCACGGCGGTGACCGACCCCACGGCCGGGACGCGCGGGATCTCCAGTTTCATCCTCACGAAGGAGACCTGCGACCTCGAGCAGGCGAAGGCCCTTGGTATCGGACATGACCCCGCATTCAAGGCCATGAAGGGCTTCCGCTCGGGCAAGAAGGAGGACAAGCTCGGCTGGCGCGCGTCCGACACCCGCGAGCTGATCTTCGAGGACGTCGAGGTCCCCGAGGAGAACCGGCTAGGCGAGGAGGGGCACGGGTTCATCAACTTCATGAAGACGCTGGATGCCGGCCGCATCGGCATCGCGTCGCTCTCCCTGGGCCTGGCCCAGGGTGCCTTCGATGAGGCGCTGAAGTACACGATGGAGCGCAAGCAATTCGGCAAGGCGATCGCCGAGTTCCAAGGCGTCAACTTCCAGCTGGCGGACATGGCCACCGAGATCGAGGCCGGCCGGCACCTGGTGTATCACGCGGCGTGGCTCTCCCAGAACGGGCACCCGTACGGCAAGGAGGCCGCCTTCGCGAAGCTCTTCTGCTCGGAGTTGGCGATGCGTGCGACGATCACGGCCATCCAGTTGCATGGAGGCTACGGCTACACCAAGGACTACCCGGTTGAGCGGATGATGCGCGACGCTAAGATCGGGGAGATCGGCGAGGGCACCTCGGAGATCCAGCGCATGGTGATCGCCCGTCACCTTATGCGCCAGTCGGACGTCTAGTACTCGGAGCGCCTGACCGTTGCGTGGCGTCGGCACGGGCGGTACCCATTCTGTACAGTATTGCGGCGCGCCGGTCTCCCGGCGCGCCTTGTCTGCCGGCCCGATCGGGCCGGCATCTCTTGTGACCGGCACATCCTGACGATGGATCGCATGCAAGGCCGACTCTTCCCGGTCGTTCCGGCCGCCCTCACGGGCGGGCCGTTGACGATGCACCGGGCGGCTCGCGCGTGGACGATCCGGTGCGGGGGCGAGGGCTCATCAGCCGTGGGCATCAATGAAGCGCGAGATTCTGATCAGTGCGACGCAACGGGAAGTGCGCGTCGCGATCATCGAGGACGACCAGCTCGTTGAGTTGAAGGTCGACCGTCCGGAGAACAAGCGGATGGTCGGGGACATCTATCTCGGGAAGGTCGAGGCGGTGCTGCCGGGGATCCAGGCGGCGTTCGTCAACATCGGCACCGAGAAGAGCGCGTTCCTCCACAACGCCGACCTCGTCTATGACGAGGACGGTGATGAGGACGACGAGGAGGAGGCAGGCGACGACGGGCACGCCGCGGAGGCAGCGGACGACGAGTCGGCCGATGCCGGCGACGACGGTGCGACCGCGCCCGACGAGGCATCCCCGTACGCTCCCGCAACCGCTGCCGCGCCTCCGAGGAGACCGGGCCGTCGCGGCGGCGGCCGCCGCCGCGCCGAGCCGCCCAAGATCGAGGACGTCCTCAAGCGCGGCCAGTCCATCATCGTGCAGGTCAGCAAGGAGCCGATCTCCACCAAGGGTCCCCGGGTCACCGCCCAGGTCTCCCTCGCCGGCCGGTTCCTCGTCTTCATGCCCTTCGCCTCCCGCGTGGGGGTGAGTCGGAAGATCGGCGAGCGCGCCGAGCGGCAGCGCCTGCGCGAGCAGGTGCAGAAGGTGCTGCCGGAGGACTCGGGGGGCGTGATCGTGCGCACGGTGGGTGAGGACGTCACGCAGGAGACGTTCACCCGCGAGCTGAGCACGCTCATCGCGCAATGGGGACGGATCAACAAGAAGACCAAGTTCGTCGGCAACCCGCCCAAGCTCCTCCACCGCGAGACCTCGCTCACGCGTGGCATCATCCGGGACCTCTTCTCCACCAAGGTCGACCGGCTCACGGTGGACTCCAAGCAGGTGTACAACGAGATCGTGGAGTACCTGAAGGGGATCGCCCCGGAGCTCATCGACCGCGTGCA
>JAOUHR010000252.1 GCA_029884515.1 Gemmatimonadota bacterium | reverse complement strand
AAACGCGAGTCAGACCAGCCGTCACGCGAGTCAGACCAACCGAAACGCGAGTCAGACCAACCGAAACGCGAGTCAGACCAACCGAAACATGACAGCTGCAGGGGTGAACGCGACGTGGCGTGCCGCGCCGACGCAACGGCTGCGCCCGGGTGGGACGAACGCCTCCTACGGCACCCGCCCCGCCCCCTCCGCGATCCAGCGCCCAAGGAGATCGCGCTCGGCATCGGTGATCCGCGTCTTGTTGGCCGGTGGCATCGTGCGCGTGACGACGGCGCGCTCCTGGATGCGAGGCGCGAACGCGACGATCTGCTCCGGGGTGTCGAACATCACGCCCGCGGGCACCGCGCCGAAGCTCTCGTCGCTCGGCGCCGACGAGTGGCAGGCACCGCAGCGCCGGTCGATCACGTGCCGCACGTCGGCGAAGTCGACGGGGCCTGCGGTGGCTGCGCTGGCGGCGGTCGCGGCGGCGGCGGGCCGCGCGCGCGCGCCGTCGCGCAGCGTGGCGTAGAGCGCGGCCACGGTCGCGAGGAGCGTGAGCGCCAGGCGCGGCCGCCAGTCCGGGACGGTGAAGCGGAGGTTGAGCACGTGGCGCACCGACGCGCCCCCCGCCACGAGGATCGCGAGCGGGATCCAGGGGTGCGGGTAGCCGTAGACCGCGGCGTAGTGCCCCGAGAGCATCAGCGCGATCACGGGGAAGACGATGTAGTTGTTCTCGGTGGAGACCCGCTTGGCGCGCGTGGAGGCCTCCGAGGCCACCGACGGAGCGGTCCCCGTGGCCTGCACCGCCGCGACGAGCTCGCGCTGGGCGGGCATGATCGTGAAGACCACGTTGCCCGCCATGATGGTGCCGAGCATCGCGCCCACGTGCAGGAACGCGGCACGGCCGTTCAGGAGCTGCGTGAAGGCGACGGCGATCGCGGAGAGCGCCACGATCCAGAGGAGTCTTGCAGCGCGCGGGGCGCTGGGCGCGATGGCGCGGTGCGCGAACTCGTAGAGGAGCCCTCCCGCGAGGATCCCGCCCGCGCCGATGGCCACCGCCATGCCCTGCGTGATGTCGGCGACCGCGGGGTCGGTCATCGCGGCGCGGCCGCCGAGCCAGTAGACGGCGAGGAGGAGGACGAAGCCGCTCAACCAGGTGGCGTACGCCTGCCACTTGAACCAGTGGAGGCGGCGCGGCATCGGCGCCCCCGCGAGCAGCGTCTTCTCCATGTAATAGAAGGCGCCGCTGTGCAGCAGCCAGATCGAGCCGACCGGCTCCGGCGTCTGGGTGCGCGCCCCGTCCGCGCGGGGGACGAGGCTCCGGTCGATCCAGTTCCAGAGGAGGGAGTTGCCGATCCACATGATGCCGGCGATCACGTGCGCCCAGCGCGCCACGAGGTCGATCAGCTCGATGGCCCGCGGGCCGAGCCAGGGGCCGCCCGCCATCATCATCTGCATCAGGCGCGCTTCCGCATGATGGTCACGAACGAGCGGCTGAGGAAATCCTCCGCCGTGAGCCCCGTCATCCGCAGCGCCTCGGCCTCCGTCACCGCACCCGAGTTGATGCCGCGGAGGAAGAAGTTGAGGAGCCCCTGCCCGGTGGCCGCGTCGTCGAAGACGTCGCCCACCAGGGTGGCCTGCGCCGCCTTCTCGACGAAGTTGTGGAGCCGCGCGCCCGCGGACCCGATCCCCTCGAGGAAGAAGCTGTAGAGCGCGCCGTAGCGCGACACGAGCTGCGCCGGGTGCAGGTCCCACCCCTGGTAGAAGCCGCCGGCGAGGGAGTGGCGCACGTCGTCGAAGTGCAGGCGCCACGCCGCGTGCACGCTCGCCCGGTTCTCGGCCTCCTGCTTCGCGGTGAGCTTCCGACCGCCCTTTGCCGCGCGGTGCACCGGCACCGGCATCACGGTGGTGGAGCCGTCGGAGAGCCAGACGGGGGTGCCCGCGAACGCGACCTGCATCACGTGCTTGGCGAAGTCGCAGGCGGGGTGACGCATCCGCTGGTGTGCGGCGGTGATGTTGATGCCCGCGGTGTAGTCGTAGGTGCCGAAGTGGGCGCCGCGGAGCCGGCCGTCGGAGGCGTCCAGGAGGCGCGGCAGGAGCGACCGGCCGCGCGCGTCGAGCACGATCTGCGGGGTCTCGACCATCGCCTCGAAGAGGAGCGTGCGGTCGGCGAGGCCGAGCTTTCGTTCCAGTGCGCGCAACAGCGTGGCGGTGTACCCGACCTGCTCGAGGATCGTGATCTTGGGGATCGTCACCACCCACCGCTCGGGGAGCGCGGCCTCTTCCACCAGGCCGGTGGTGACGAGCTCGAGCGTGCGCACGCTGCGCGCGCGGAGCTCCTCGTTGAGCGGCTTGACGCGCATGCCGATGAAGGGCGAGAGCGTGCCGGCCTTCGCCCCCGCCGCGAGGGCCGCCACGACCTGCGCGCCGTGCCCGTCCTCCTCGGCGTCCGGGCGGTTGCCGTAGCCGTCCTCGAAGTCGATCCGGAAGTCCTCGATGGGCTCGCGCTCGAGCTTCCCGCGCACGCGCTCGGCGATGGTCTTGAGTGCGGGGTGTTTCGCGATGCCGAGGGCGGCCCCGAGCGCCCGGGCGTCGCGCGCATACCGGTCCAGCGCGGCGAGGGCGAGGCGGCCGAGCTTGGGCACGGTGTCGGCGGCGAAGAGCTGGGCGCCCCCGTACACGGTGTGCACGGGCTGGCGCCCGGGCCCTTCGCCCTCGTGTGCGGCGGCGAAGGCGAGGTTGGCCTCGCGGAGGAAGGCCTCGGCTTCGGCGCGCGCGCCGGGGTCGTCCGCGGGGATGCGGGACTTGGGACGGGTGCTCCTCATGCGGGATCCGTTGAGGAAGGGGGAGCCGGCAGGTCGCCCGAATCTAGCCCGCCGTGACGGGGTATGTTGCGAAGCGGGCCGACAGTCGCCCTCTCCATGAGCCCTCACCTCTTTCGGATACGTCGATGACCTCCTCGCGCACCCGCCGGTTCCGAGTCCCCGCCGCGCTGCTCGCCGGCGTCCTGATCACCGCACTCGCCGCCTGCGGTGGCAGCCGCACGCCGCCCGTGCTCCTTCCGCCGCGGGTGGACCTCGCGCCGCACAACCGGATCGGCCTCGTGCTCTTCACCGCCGAGAAGGCGAAGGGCTCCCTCGCGGCGCTCGCCACGCAGCGGTTCATGGAGCAGCTGCTGCGCGCGCAGCCCGGCATCGAGGTGCTCGAGCTCGGCGCGATCGCCGGACCGATCGACGCCGCGGCCGCGCGACGCATCGGGGCGGAGCAGGGGGTGCGGACGATCGCGGTGGGGCACATCGTGGTGTCGGACCTCAAGCCGCGCGTCTCGATGAGCGGCGGGTTGAGCGCCTCCGCCGAGGGGACGGTGACGCTCACCACCCGGCTGCTCTCCGCCGAGAGCGGGGCGACGCTCTGGTCGCAGTCCTCACGCATCCGGCAGACGATGGGGTCCATCGGCGTGGTGGACGGCCAGGCCGTCTTCGGGGCGCAGGACCCGCAGGAGGCCTACGGCGCGATGGTGGACGAACTGGTCTCGTACGTGACGGACGACTTCAAGTCGCACTACGCCCGCCGGTAGAGAACACGCGGCGCACGTCGTCGCCCACGCGCGTGATGCGCCCGGTCGCACGGCTGATCGGGCACCAGAGCGTGCGCGACCGCGCCAGCACCTTGCGGTCGGCGGCGCGGAGGATCTCGACGAAGCGCTCGAAGCGCACCGCCTCAGCGGCGCCCACCCAGGTGGAGGCGAGGATCGCGTCGTCCGGCATCGCGGGGTGCTCGTAGTCGATCTCGTGGCGGAGGGCGACCCAGGCGAGCGTGGCGAGTTGCGCCGCGGTGGCCGCCGCCTGCCAGTGCGCGATGGCCACGTCCTGCACCCAGCGCACGTAGACGACGTTGTTCACGTGGCCGAGGTCGTCGATGTCGGCGGGGAGGATGGGGCAGGCGAGCTCGAAGCGACCGGCGGGCGGGGCAGGCGTCATGGTGTGGCGAAGATCCGACACGGCGATGCCGGTGGGAAGGGCCCGATGCCGGCCGCGACGCAGCGAGTGGTCGCACGCAGGTGACCGTGCGACCGATGCGGAGGTAGTTACGGGCGAGAGCCGCGGTCGACGGGACACCCCCCTTACCTGAGATCCGCTCCGCACGCTGCCCTCCACGCAGGAGCTTCCATGTACGCGCTCGTCCCGTCGCTCCGGTCCGCGCGATCACGCGGCGCCGCGATCGTCGTCT
>JAOUHR010000251.1 GCA_029884515.1 Gemmatimonadota bacterium | reverse complement strand
CACCCGCCTCCAGGCGTTCGCGACCATGCTCATCCAGGCGCACCTCGCCGGCGCCCACGGCGTGATCGGCGTGCGGTACGACGCCACCGAGATGATGCACGGCGTGACCGAGGTCCTGTGCTACGGCACCGCCGTGGTGCTGGAGAGGGATGTGCGGTGATCTCCATCCGGGGCGAAGTCACGAGCCTGCGTGGGGCGGATGCCGCGCGGAGGTGATCCGTGAAGCGCCCGCTCGTCCCGGCCTTGGTCGGCGTCGCGCTCATCGCGGGGGCGATCGCGATCCAGGTGCAGCAGCGCGGGATCCAGGAGGGCGACGTGCGCGACGTCACGAGACTTCGGACGGAGCTGGACTCCGTCCGCGCGGCGCTGTCGCTGGCCGCGTCCGCGGCGGACTCCGCGGCGCTCGCCGGGAGCGTGGCGGACCGCACGCAGATGCTCCAGCGGCGGGAGTTCCACGTGCCGTCGCGCCAGGCGGCGATCGACGGGTGGTGGGGCCTCACCGGGCCGGGGACCGCCCTGGCCGTCGCCGGCGCGCTGCTGGTCGCACTCGGCGCGGCGGCCCGGTCGCGCGCGCGCCGGCCAGACCCGACCGGCGACAGCCATCGGGCGCGTCCACCATCTCGTCCGTGAGCACCCGCATGCCCACGCCCCAGGAACAGTTCGGTGACATCGACATCTATCTCTTCGACCAGCTCCTGCGCGGCAATGTCGCGAAGGGGATGACGGTCTTCGACGCCGGCTGCGGCACCGGCCGGAACATCGCCTACCTGCTCCGCGAGGGGTACGAGGTGTTCGGCATCGATCCCGACCCGCAGGCGGTCGACGCCGTGCGCCGCCTCGCGCCGCACCTGCCGGCGGACACCTTCCGCGTCGAGGCCGTCGAGGCGCACTCATTCCCCGATCGCTCCGCCGACGTCGTCATCATCAACACCGTCCTCCACTTCGCGCGGGACGACGCGCACTTCCACGCGATGCTGCACGGCTGCTGGCGGACGCTCAGGCCGGGCGGGCTCTTCTTCTGCCGGCTCGCGTCCACGATCGGCGCGGAGCGCCTCGTGCGGCACCTGCACGATCGCTGGTACGCGATGGCCGACGGCACCGACCGGTACCTCGTGGACGAGGCGATGTTGATGCAGTTGACGAAGGACCTCGGCGCCGAACTCGTGGACCCGATCAAGACGACCGTCGTGCAGGGTCAGCGGTCGATGACGACCTGGGTGCTGCGCAAGCGGTAGCCCGCGCCGTCGCTACCTGGGCACCACCCGCCAGAGTCCGCCGGTGGGCGAGTTCTCCACCATCCAGACCGCCCCGTCCGGCGCCACCGCCACGTCGCGGATCTGGTGCCCCACGTCCCACCGCTCGGCCGGCGTCGCGCCGCCCTTGCCGTCGAAGGTGATGCGGCTGAGCGACCGGGTCGCCAGTCCGCCGATCAGCGCGGACCCGTTCCACTGCGGGAACATCGCGCCCTTGTAGAAGGTGAGGCTCCCCGGCGCGATCACGGGCGTCCAGTAGATCACCGGCTTCTGCAGGTCGGGTCGCGAATCGGGACTCGGGATCGGTGACCCGTCGTAGTTCGTGGCGTACGAGACGAGGGGCCAGCCGTAGTTCTTGCCCGGCTCGATCAGGTTGAGCTCGTCGCCGCCGCGCGGGCCGTGCTCCAGCTCCCACAGCCGGCCATCGGGCGCGAACGCGAGCCCGTAGGGGGTGCGATGGCCGGAGGTCCAGGTCTCCGACGGCGTGAGGTTGGGCGAGGTGTAGGTGTAGGTGAAGGCCACCGGCGCCGTCTTCGCGGCTTCCGTGTTGCGGGGCGGATTGATGATCGGCAGCGTGCTCGCGCCGACCTTCCCCGCGTGCGGGTTGCCGGGCGCGGGCTTCCCGTCGAGCGTGAGCCGCAGGATCTTGCCGAGCGGCGAGTCGGGGTCCTGCGCGGGGGTGAAGCGCTGGCGCTCGCCGACGGTGAGGAAGAGGTACTCCCGGTCGGGGGAGAAGGCGACGGCCGCGCCGAACTGGCCGCCGCGCCCGCGCGCGGGGTCGCGCCAGAGGACCGTGAGGTCGTCGAGGCGCGCCGAGTCCTTGCCGAACGAGAGCTTCGCGCGCGCCAGCGCGAGGCTCGAGCCGGTGCCGCTGTCGCCCGGCTCCGAGTAGGTGAGGTAGACGAAGTGGTCCTGGGCGTGGTTCGGCGAGGTGTAGACGCCGAGCATGCCGCCCTGTCCCTGCCAGAGCACCCTGGGCACGTTCGCCACGGGCGTCTTCTCACCACTCTGCGTGACCAGCCACACCGGCCCCACCTTCTCGGTGACGAGCATCCGCCCGTCAGGGAGGAAGGCGATGCGCCAGGGCAGGTTGAAGGTCGCGACCTGCGTCATCGTGAAGGGCAGGTCCGCCTCGGGCGCCTTGCCGCCGGCGTTCACCTGGGCGTGGGCGGTGGCCGAAAGGAGCGACAGGCCGAGCAGGGCGCGCGAAAGGACCTTCATCGAGGACTCTCCACGTGGGGTGGCGGCGCGATCGGCGCGGGACGCCGCGCGATCGAGGCGCTTCAATATCGTAAGATAGTCGCCGCCGGGAGTGGGGGCGTCTCCGCGGTGACGATGCGCGGGGGGTGACGGGTATGAGGGACATCCGGCGTCACCATCTCACCCCGGGTTCGATGCTCCCTCCCATCGCCACACGCGTTCGCCTGGTCGCCCTGGTCGCCCTGGTCGCCCTCCCGCTCGCGTCGGGTCTCGCGTGCGGCGAGCCGCTCGCGCCAGCCGACATCGCCGGACGCTATGCGCTGGTGGACTCCGTGACGGTGACGGGTCCGGCCGATGGCGTGGAGACGATCCTCTCCGACACGCTCGTGCTGGAGCCGGACGGCTCCGGCGTCCGGCGCGCCCGCATACGGCGGCCCGCGTCGCCCAGCGGATACGTCGTGGACACGCTGGTGCGGGAGTTCGGCTACCGCATCAAGGGCCGCGCGGTGGGGATCGCGTTCGGCTGTCCGCCGACGATGTTCTGCGCGGCGATCGCGTACGAGTCCTGGTACGACCTCGTCCTCGACCGGCTCATCTCGCGCGATTCCCAGGGGCCGCTCGTCTACCGGCGCGTGAGCGGCCGGTAGCGGCGAGCGCTCGCGTGGGGAGTTCCTGCCTCCGCGGGCGGGCACCGCGGTGCCCGCGCCCTACTTCGCCATCATCTTCTTGAGGCGGTCGCGGATCTTGAGCAGCTCCAGCGGTGCCTCGGGATTCCGCTTCAGCAGGTCCTCGACCAGCGTCAGCACGGTCGCATCGTCCTCGATCATCGTCGGTTCCGGGCTCAGCCGCACGCCGAACCCCATGTGCCGCCCCGGCTCGATCACGAGCTCGTTCTTGAGCACCACGTCGGCCGTGGCGTCCGCGACGCGGACCACGCAGAACTTCTTGCCCGCCTTCTCCATGTAGCCGAAGCGCAGGTAGGCGCTCTCGGGCCACGGCGGCAGCATGTGCACGGCGCCGTCCGTGCCGGTGAAGCTCTTGGCGCCGCTGGTGAGGGTGGCGTGGTTCAGCTCGAGTCCGCCGTGGTACATGAAGGCGTGTCGCATCGGGTTCCTTGATGGAGAAGGGAAGGGGCGCGTCGGAGCGCTCCAGCAAGCTATCGCATCGGGAGTAACTTCAGGAGATGCGGACCGAAGATCACCCCCTGCGACCGCGTGTCGTCGTCATCGGCGCCGGCGCCGCCGGCACGATGGCGGCGATCTTCGCCGCGACCGGCGGCGCCGAGACGCTGCTCCTCGAGCGCACGGCCGACGGGGGCCGGAAGATCCTGATCAGCGGGGGCGGACGGTGCAACGTGCTCCCGCTGCGGGTGGACGAGTCGCGCTTCCTCACGGACTCCTCGCCCCACACGATGCGCCGGATGCTGCGCGCCTGGCCCCTCGCCGAGCAGCGCGCCTTCTTCGAGGAGGAGGCCGGCATCGCGCTCGTGGACGAGGTGGAGGACCTCAAGGTCTTCCCCGCCTCGCACAGGGCGCGCGAGGTGCGCGACGGGCTGCTCGCGCTCGCGCGCGCCCGCGGCGCCCAGGTCCGGATGGGCGCCCACGTGCTCGACGTGCGGCCCGCCGGCGCGCAGTGGGAGGTCCTCGTCGCCGACGCGAAGCCCCTCGCCGCCGACGCGGTGATCCTCGCCTGCGGGGGACTCTCGGTGCCGGCCACCGGCAGCGACGGCACCGGTCTCCGGATCGCCGCGCAGCTCGGCCAC
>JAOUHR010000250.1 GCA_029884515.1 Gemmatimonadota bacterium | reverse complement strand
CCTGAACGTCGACCGCTTCGGCAACACCTCCGCCGCGTCCATCCCCATCGCGCTGAGCGAGGCGATGGAGCTGGGCGTCGTGAAGGAGGGCACGACCGTGATGTTCGTCGCCTTCGGCGCCGGCTTCACCTGGGGTTCGATGGTGGTGCGCTTCTAGGCCATGTTGCTCCTCTTCCCGGGGCAGGGCTCGCAGAAGCCAGGCATGGCGAAGGACCTCGTGGCGGCGTTCCCCGCGGCGCGCGAGGTGTTCGAGCGCGCAGATGCGGCGCTTGGAACGCAGCTCGGCACGCTCTGCTTCGACGGACCCGCCGACGCGCTCACCAAGACGCATAACGCGCAGCCCGCGCTGCTCGCGCACGGTGCGGCGGTCTGGGCCGTGGTGAAGGACCGCGTCGGCGCGAAGGTGCAGGGTGCCGCCGGACATTCGCTCGGCGAGTTCTCAGCCTATCACGCGGCCGGTGCGCTCGCGCTCGAGGACGCGGTCCAGCTGGTCCGCCGGCGCGGCGAGTTGATGTACGAGACCGGCGTGCAGGTGCCGGGCGCGATGGCCGCGATCCTCGGCGCGTTGCAGCGCCCGATCGAGGAGCTCTGCCGCGAGGCGGGGAGCGTCGGCGTCTGTGTCCCGGCGAACTACAACAACACCGAGCAGATCGTGATCTCCGGCGAGGTGGCCGCCGTGGAGGCCGCGATGGAGCTCGCGAAGGACGCCGGCGCCAAGCGTGCGATGCGGCTGCAGGTGAGCGGGGCCTTCCACAGCCCGCTCATGCAGCCGGCCGAGGCGGGGCTCGCCCAAGCGCTTTCGAGTGCGACGTGGAGCGCCCCACGCGTCCCGGTGTGGAGCAACGTCACGGCGGAACCCGTCACCGACCCCGCCGTCGCGCGCGACCTGCTGGTGCGCCAGCTCACCTCGCCGGTCCGCTGGGTGGACGTCGTGCGCAACATGGCCGCGCGCTTCCCCGGCACGACCTTCGTGGAGATGGGCCCCGGCGCCGTCCTCAGCGGCCTCGTGAAGCGGCTCGCCCCCGACTGCAAGACGATGACGTGCGGGACCGTGCCCGAGGTGGAAGCATTGCTGGCCCTGGGGTAGTGCCGTTCCCCTCCCACCTCCCTCCTCACCCCTCACACCTGCCGTCATGAAGATCGATCTCACCGGAAAGGTCGCCCTCGTCACCGGCTCCACCCGCGGCATCGGCCGCACCATCGCCGAGACCCTGGTCGGCTGCGGGGCCAGGGTGGCGGTCGTGGGCCGCGACCTGAAGAAGGCGGAGGAGGTGGCCGAGGAACTCGGCGAGGCGCGTGGCTTCGCCTGCGACATCAGCGTGCCCGCCGACGTGACGATGCTCGTGCAGGCCGTCGAGGACGCCTTCGGCTCCTGCGACATCCTCGTCAACAACGCCGGCATCACGAGGGACAACCTGATGCTGCGCATGAAGGACGAGGACTGGGACGCAGTGCTGGAGACCAACCTGCGCTCGGCGTTCGTGGCCATCCGGGCCGCGCAGCGGGGGATGATGAAGCGGCGCTGGGGCCGGATCATCAACATCGCCTCCGTGGTCGGCATCATCGGCAACAAGGGGCAGGCGAACTATGCGGCGAGCAAGGCGGGACTCATCGGGCTCAGCAAGTCCGTCGCCAAGGAACTCGCCTCGCGGAACATCCTCTGCAACGTGGTGGCGCCGGGCTTCATAAAGACCGACATGACCGACGCGATGACGGAGGACGCCGTCACCGCCCTGGCCACGCAGATCCCGCTCGGCCGCCTGGGCACCACCGGCGATGTCGCGGGGCTGGTGGCCTTCCTCTCCTCCAGCCACGCCGACTACATCACTGGCCAGGTCCTGACCGTTGACGGCGGCATGGTCATGTGACGCCGGGCTCCCCTTGCCGAGGCGTCCGGCAAGTGACCTTTCCCGTTCCGTCGCCTATATTTAGGCGTTCAGCGCTGGCCCCTTTCCCACCCCCTGTTCCACCCCCCACGGAGTCATTTCGCATGGCCGACAATTCCGCGAAGGTGAAGGACATCATCGAGAAGGAGCTGGGCGTCGAGCGCGAGAAGCTCACCGACGGTGCCAGCTTCATCGAGGACCTCGGAGCCGACTCGCTCGACATCGTCGAGCTGGTCATGGAGTTCGAGAAGGAGTTCAACATCGACATCCCCGACGAGGATGCCGAGAAGCTCCGCACGGTGGGTGACGCCGTGGGCTATCTCAACAGCAAGCTCGGCTGACGATGGGGACGTCGAAGCGCCGGGTCGTCGTGACGGGAGCCGGCTGCGTCACGGCGGTGGGCAACGACCTGGCGAGCACGTGGCAGGCCTTGCTCGACGGCAAGTCCGGGGGCGCCCGGATCACGCGCTTCGACCCGACGCCGTTCAAGGTGAAGTTCGCCTGCGAGGTGAAGGGCTTCGACCCGTCGGCCTACATGGACCGGAAGGAGATCAAGCGCTCCGACCTGTACACGCAATACGCGATGGCGGCGTCGGTGCAGGCGATGCGCGATGCCGGCTTCGGCGACGGCACCGGCTACGTGCAGGAGCGCACGGGCGTGGTGATCGGATCCGGCATCGGCGGGATCGCGACGTTCGAGGACCAGTGCGAGGTCTACCGTACGCAGGGTCCGAACCGCATCTCCCCCTTCTTCATCCCGATGTTCATCGGCGACATCGCGGCCGGCGTCGTCTCGATGCGCTTCCAGGCGAAGGGCCCGAACTACGCCACGCAGTCGGCGTGTGCCACCAGTGCCCACGCGATCGGGGATGCCTTCCGCATGATCATGTACGGCGACGCCGACGTGATGATCGCCGGCGGCTCGGAGGCGGCGGTGTCGCCCGTCTCGATCGGTGGGTTCGGCAACATGCAGGCACTCTCCACGCGCAACGACACGCCGGAAACGGCGTCCCGGCCGTTCGACCAGACGCGTGACGGGTTCGTGCTCGGCGAGGGCGCCGGCTGCGTGATCCTCGAGGAGTATGAACACGCGAAGCGCCGCGGCGCGTCGATCTACTGCGAGGTCGTGGGGTACGGGGCCACCGGCGACGCGTACCACCTCACCGGCCAGCCCGAGGACCACGAGGGCCTGCAGCGCGCGATGCGCCGGGCACTCGAGGACGGGGGGCTCACGCCCGCGGACGTCCAGTACGTGAATGCGCACGGCACATCCACGCCGATGAACGATCCCAACGAGATCCGGGCGATCAAGAAGGTTTTCGGCCCGCACGCCACGGGGCTCAACGTCAGCTCCACGAAGTCGGCCACGGGGCACATGCTCGGCGCGGCGGGCTCCGTGGAGGCGATCTTCACCGCCATGGCGATCCGCCACGGGACGATCCCGCCCACGATCAACCTCACGACGCCCGACCCCGAGTGCGACCTCGACTGCACCGCCAACACCCCGGTGAAGCGCGAGGTGCGCGCGGCGCTCACGAACTCCTCGGGCTTCGGCGGCCACAACGTGAGCATCGCGCTCCGCCGACTTCCGGAGTAGGCGCATGACGGTGGCCCCGCTCTCGATCCCGTTCCCGCGCATCAGCGACCCCGCGGTGCGCGCGGTGGGCGAGAAGGTGGCGACCGGCACCCGCCTCAGCCAGGCGGACGGCGTCGCACTCTTCGATTCGCCGGACCTCACCGGCGTCGGCATCCTCGCCGACGCGATGAATCGCGCGAAGCACGGCGACCTCGTGACGTTCGCGGCCAACCAGCACATCAACCCGACGAACATCTGCACGCTGCGCAAGACCTGCGTCTTCTGCGGCTACGCGCGGCTCCCCAAGGAGGAGGGCGCGTACCGCTACACGATCGACCAGGTGATGGCCGAGGCGCGGCAGGCGAAGGACGGGCTCACGCGCGAGTTCCACATCGTCGGCGGGCTCGACATGCAGGCGGGGCTCGACTACTACGTCGAGATGTTCCGCGCCCTCAAGGCCGAACTCCCGCAGGTGCACATCAAGGCCCTCACCGCCGTCGAGATCGCGCACATCGCGCGCATCGAGAAGAAGCCCTGGGCCGAGGTGCTCTCCACGCTCAAGGCGGCGGGACTCGACACCATGCCGGGCGGCGGTGCCGAGACCTTCAGCGCGGCCGTGCGCGAGGAGATCGCCAGGAAGAAGCTCGGAGCCGCGGACTACATCGGCGTCCATCGCACGGCGCACCAGCTCGGCATCCGCACCAACAGCACCATGCTCTACGGCCACGTGGAGAGCCACGCCGACCGGATGGAGCACCTCCAAGTGCTGCGC
>JAOUHR010000249.1 GCA_029884515.1 Gemmatimonadota bacterium | reverse complement strand
CGACATCCTCTTCGTGCTCGCGATGGGCGCCGGGATCCTCCTGCTCGTCATCGAGGAACAGCGCGAAGGCCTCAAGACGCTCACCGCGCTCTCCGGCGACCTGCGTGCCGACGCGAGCGAGGACTCGCGTGACGCGCTCCTCTCCCGCCCGCTGGGGCTGCGCGGCGTGCGCGGGGCGGCCCTGCTGCGCTGGGACGGCGGTTCCCTCACGGTGCTGCGCGGGGTCGGCGACTGCGCCTCCTGGAGCGCGGACTCCGTGCCGGCGCCGATCCGCGCGCTGGCCTCGGACGCGGCGGCGACCGGTCGCTCCCGGCTCGAAGGACACCCCCGCCCCGGCGCACACCTGCCGCCGTTCGCCGCCGCGCTTCCGCTGGGCGCGGCGGCGGAGTCCACCGGCGCGTCCCGCGCGCGCGGTGGCGAAGGGATCGTCGTGCTCGTCATCATCGGCGACGTCGCCGCGCCGTTCGCCGCGCTCGACGACAGCATCCTCGCCGTCGTCGGGGAGCAGGTGGGACACGCGCTCGATCGCGCCGACCTGAGTGCGCGACTCGCACGACGCACCGACGACCTCGAACACCTCTCCGTGCGGATGCTGCAGGAGCACGAGTCGCAGCGCCGGCGGCTGGGGCGCGAGTTGCACGACGAGACCGCCCAGGTGTTCTCGGCACTCAAGCTCCAGCTCGGGTTGCTGCGCGAGGTGAGCGCGGAGGCGCTGCACCCCCGGTTCGACCGGCTCATCGAGTGGGTGGACCGGGGCACAGGCAGCGTGCGCGCGGCGACCGACGGACTGCGCCCGGCGCTGCTCGACGACCTCGGCCTCCTTCCGGCGCTCCGCGCGCTCGCGTCGGAGGTACGGGAATGGAGCGGGCTCGCCGTGGAGTTCGACGCCGAGGCGTGGCCGGCGGCGGCGCGCGGCCTCCTCTCGCGCGACGCAGAGGTCGCGCTCTTCCGGGCCCAGCAGGAAGCGCTCTCGAACGTCGCGCGGCACGCCCGGGCCACGACGACGCACGTCTCCCTCGCCCTCGCGGACGGGCGCGTGCAACTTCGGATCAGTGACGACGGCATCGGACTCTCCCCCGAGGCGATGGCGCGGCTGGCCAGCGGTCCCGGCCGCTCGGGCCTGGTCGGGATGCGCGAGCGGCTGGCGACGGTCGGCGGACGGCTCACGCTCGCCGCGACGCCGGCGGGCGGATTGACCATCGTGATCGACGTGCCCGCGGAGGCGCCGTGACACCTCCGGTGCGGATCCTGGTCGTCGACGACCATCCCCTCGTCCGCGAGGGCATCCGTCAGGCGCTCTCCGTGCCCGGCTTCGAGGTGGTGGCCGATGTCGGCAGCGCCGAGGAGGCCATCGCGCTCGTGCCCACGCTGCGACCCGACGTGGTGGTGATGGACATCAGCCTCCCCGGTCTGTCCGGCATGGAGGCCACCGAGGTGATCCGGCGTGACGCCCCGGCGACCCGCGTGCTCATGCTCTCGGTGCACGACCATCCCGAGTACGCGCTGGAGAGTGTGCGCGCCGGCGCCAGCGGCTACCTCCGCAAGGACTCGCTGCCGGAGGAACTGCGGGACGCGGTGCGCACGGTGCACGCCGGGAACACCGCGTTCCAGCCCTCGCGCCCGGGCAACAACGAGGTCGCCGCCCCGATCCTCACGGCCGCTGCCGAGCGTCTCGAGCTCCTCACGCGCCGCGAGCGCGACGTGCTCGTGGGGATCGCGAGCGGGAAGGCGAACAAGGAGATCGCCGCCGACCTCGGATTGAGCGTCCGCACGGTGGAGTCATACCGCGAGGCGCTCATGGACAAGCTGGCCATCCATACCACGGCCGGGTTGACGCGCTTCGCGATCGAGTCTCGCCTCGTAGGAGGGGACTCCCGGGAGCGCCACCCGTAGAACTACGGTGCGGTGCTCCCGTAGTGCTCCGGTGCTCCTCGCCGCGTGCGTGAAGGAACTTGACTGGGCGTCCGATACCGTGACGCCCCCAGTCCCCACACCCCGAGATCGATGTCCATCCGCGCGCTGCACCTCATCGCCGCTGCCGTCCTGCTGTCGTCGCCACTCCTCGCACAGGGACCGGCTCCCGCGACCCCCTCCAGGCCGGCCGCCCCGGCCGACTCCACCGACCGCGTGGCGAAACTCGCCCCCGTCGGCATCACCGCCACCCGTCGCGAGACCTCCACCATGCGCACGGCCGTTCCCGTGCTGATCGTGGACTCGACGGTGATCCGCGCCGAGTACCCCAACGGCGTCGGTGACCTGTTCCGGAACCTGCCCGGCGTGGATGTGACCGGCGTCGGGACGAACCAGGCGCGCCTCATGATCCGCGGCCAGCGCGGCCAGCGGATCCTGCTCGCCGAGGACGGCATGCGGCTGAACAACGCGCGGCGACAGCAGGACTTCGGCGAGCTGCCGGCCCTCACCGACGTCAACGACGTCGACCGCGTCGAAGTCGTGCGCGGACCGGCCTCGGTGCTCTACGGCACCGACGCGATCGGCGGCGTGGTGAACCAGCGCACCCTCGCCCTCCCCGCCCGCGGCTCCGACGGCGTATGGGGCACGGCGTTCTACCGCCGGAGCGAGGCGGACGGCCAGGACGCCGGACACGTGCGCGTCTCGGCCCGCGAGGGCCGCTTCGCATTCGCCGTCTCGTCCACCGAGCGGAGCGCCACCACCTACTTCGCACCGGCGGGCCGTTTCGGCGACCTCCGGCTCTCGCAGCCGGCCGAGGTGCGCGACGCGGGCGTGCGTGACGCCAACTACGCCGTGCAGCTCGCCTACGACCTCTCCGACGTACAGAACGTCGCGCTGCGGCTCTCGCGCTACGATGCGCGTTCGGCGGGCTTCGGCTACGTCGATCCGCGCGCGTGGGGCGACTCGAGCGGCGTGATCGTCCGGCTCCTCTATCCCGACCAGACGGTCGACCGCGCCGTCGCCACCTGGCAGCACACGGCGCTCGCGTCCCGCTTCGCGGACCGGGTGAGCGTCACCGCGTCGACCGGCGGCAACGACCGGATCTTCCGCCAGGCGATCGACATCCCCTTCACCCCGACGGCCGGGATGACCATCCGGAGCGAGAACGTCACCAACATCGGCAGCCTGGGCGTGCGCGCGGAGGCCACGAAGATCGTCGGCGGGGGACACATCCTCACGTACGGGATCGACTGGTACCGCGACCGCTCAACGAACACGGACTCGACCGAGACGTACATGTTCGGGTTCGGCCCGCCCTCCACCCAGCGGAGCACCACGCCGAACGTGCCGAACGCGACCTACGCGACGGGCGGCGCCTTCGTGCAGGGCCAGTTCTTCGTCGGCGGTCGTCTCGAGCTCGGTGCCGGGGCGCGCGCCCAGGCGATCCGCAGCGACACGCGCGAGACGCCGGGATTGCCGAGCAGCCGAGCCGGCGTCTCGTCCAGCAACAGCGCGCTCGTCGGGCAGGTGAACGCCCAATGGCACCTGCGGCCCGATGTCAACGTGGTGGCGTCGGTCGGACGCGCCTTCCGCGCGGCCAACCTCATCGAGCGCTATTTCGAGGGCGCAACGCCCGAGGGGAACGGTTACCAGGTCGCCAGTCCTGACCTGAGGCCTGAGACCAGCCTCAACTTCGATGTCGGCGTCAAGCTCCGGCGCCAGCGCTTCTCCGGGGAGCTCACCCTGTTCTCGAACCGCATCCGCGACGGCATCCGGATCGCACCGCGGGGCGACACGATCGGCGGATTCCCCGCGTACCAGAACGAGAACGTCGACCGCCTGCGCGACCTGGGCGTCGAGGCGCTCGCGGAGCTGGCACTCGGCCGGGGACTCTCGATCCTCGGCTCGGTGACCACGCTCGACTCGAAGAACGTCGACAGCAGCAACCCGGTCGGCGACAGCTACGGGAGCAAGGTCGGCGCCGAACTCGGGTGGACCGACCGCGCCGGGCGCGGCGGCCTGCGCTACGAAGTGCGGCATCAAGGGACGCGGAAGGACATCGCGCTGGCCGGGAGCCCGGTGGGCGACCGCCTGCCCGCCTTCACCGTCCACGCGATCCGCGGCGAGCTGCGGCTCCCGATGATGGGGAGCGTCCGCCCGACGCTCAACATGGCGGTGACGAACCTGACCAACGTGCTCTACTCCGAGGCGTCGAACACGTCGTTCTTCCGGCCGGAGCCGCCGCGCAGCGTGCTCGCCGCGCTCCGCTTCGACTTCTGAGGGCGCGTCGATGATCCAGGCCGGCGCGGCCGGGGCGCCGGCCCTGGTGCATTACCTCCC
>JAOUHR010000248.1 GCA_029884515.1 Gemmatimonadota bacterium | reverse complement strand
ACCGGCCGATTCGCTCGGAAGTCGGGGCCGATGCCGAGCGGGCTGCCCATCAGGCTCGCGGTCACCGCACGATCCTCGGCCGGCCCCGCCTCGACGCGGAGCTGGGCGCGCCCAGTCGGGCCTAGGAAGCGCAGCCACTGCAGCATCGCACTCCGGCGGTCCACGTAGTCGTAGTTGTCGCGACCGAGGAGCGCCGCGAGCGTGGAACCCGAATCGAACGGGCTCCGGAAGTCGTTGGTGAGGTCGAGCGAGCGTGACGCGCGGGCGGACCACTCGTTCCCGCCGCGGCGGTACTCCGTCACGAGGCGCCCGCGCGCGGTCTTCTCGTTCCACGCCCAACCCGCCGCCGCGCGCATCGTCAGTCCGGGAGCCGCGTCGCGGAATCGCACCGCGGCACCGGCGCCCGTGAAGACCCCTTCCACGCGATTCACGCGGAACACGTCGCCCAGCCGTTGCGTCTCGAAGGCGAGGCGAGGCTTTCCCTTCGGGTTCCAGTGATCGGGCGCCACGTCGTCGAAGTCCTCGGCGCTCACGGCGGCGTTCATCGCGCCGAGTTCGTTGCGCCAGGCCTTGTACCGGCTCAGGGAGTCGGGACTCTCGATCGCCAGTCGGAACGGGTGGATCGCCAGGGTGTCCCCCGGGCTGCCGACCACCACTTCCTCCGGCGCCGGGAGGAGTCGCCGGTCCACGAATCGTGTGAGGATCCGGAAGATCGCGCGCCCATCCCCTACCGTGGCGACCGACGCCACGGCCTCGAATCGCTGGGTGGCCGGCAACCAGAACTCCCCGTCCACCTCGGCGTTCACCGCCTCCACATACGCGACGCCCTGCAGGCCGAGGTCGCGGAGGATGTCGAACCGGGACTTGATGCCGCCCACCACGGCGAAGTAGCCGCGCAGCCGCACGATGTGCCGGCGCGAGGCGTCGAGGTCCACCTCGCCGAGGAACACGACGCTCTTGGCCGGGACGTTCGGCCGCAAGGCGACCGTGACGCGCACGATCGGGATCGATCGATCGCCCACGCGCATGGTGATGATCGTGTCGCCACCGGAATACCGGTAGAACTGCTCGCGGTCGTCGGCGAGCGGGTGCACCGCGTAGAGGGCCTCCCCGCCGCGCCGCGAACGGCGGCGCCGCGCCTCCGTTGTGTCACGACCGAAGAGCAACGCCAGCCGGTTGCCGTAGAGCGAGGGGATCGCCCATCCGCTGCGGAAGAAGCCGATGCTCGCGAAGGCCGGCCGCATGACCTGTGAGCGGTACCCGGTGATCGTCTGCGTGTAGCGGCCGGTGCGGTCCCACCGGAGCTGGCTCGCGACCTGCTCCAAGGAGACCGACATCTCCTTCCCCACCGACCGCCGGTTCCCGATCGAGATCTCGCTCTCAAGCGTGGCCTCGTACCCGCCGAGTCCATCCGGCACCCGCCGGTTGAGCTCCGCCGCCTCGGTGACGAGGGCGCGCAGCTCGGGCGTGGCGTACGTGAGCGTGTCCGCGCGCGGGACCGTGTCGGTCGCGCCCGCGAGCGCGAGCAGGAGGGAGAGCGGGATCAACAAGGAGCGGGAGGCCCCGAGGGTCGAGTCGTGGACCGGTGCTGCGCGGCGGCGCTAGGGGAATGAGCATTCTACACGCGAGCTTGCTCCCCGGACATCGGCACGACCATCTTGGCGCGATGCTCCCCACCACCCCAGCACCGAAACAACCCGCGCCGGCCTTCGATCGCGGCCGTGTCATCGCGTTGGCCGCCGGCCCGTTGGCCTTCGCCCTCCTCTTCGCGCTCAAGCCCGGCGGGCTCTCCCACGCGGGGAGTGGCGTGCTCGCAGTGGCGGCGTGGATGTCCATCTGGTGGATCACGGAGTGTCTGCCGCTCGCGATCACGGCGCTGCTCCCCATCGCGCTCTTCCCACTGCTCGGCGTCGCCAGCACGAAGGAAGCCGCATCGCACTTCGCCAACGAAGTGGTGTTCCTGTATCTCGGCGGATTCCTTCTCGCGGCCGCGCTGGAGCACTGGCACGCGCACCATCGCATCGCGCTGGCCGTGATCGGCGCCGTCGGCACCAGTTCGCGGCAACTCGTGCTCGGCGTGATGGCGGCGACCGCGTTCCTCTCGATGTGGATCTCCAACACGGCGACGGCGGCGATGATGTACCCGATCGCCATCGCGATCGGATCGCTTTTCGGCACGGGCAAGGCCGCGCACAGCCAGAAGGTCGCGCTCCTGCTCGGCGTCGCGTTCGCGGCGAGCATCGGCGGCATGGCCACGCTGATCGGCACGCCGCCCAACCTCATCCTCGCCGGCGCCGCGCGCGAGCTGATCGGGGTGAACCTCGATTTCTTCTCGTTCCTCAAGTACGGGCTCCCCGCCGCGCTGATCCTCCTCCCGGTCTGTTGGGCGCTCCTCGTGTTCGTCTTCCACCGCGAGAAGCTCGAGTTGGGTGACGAGGGCCTCGAGGCCCTGCGCGCGCGCCGCGAATCCCTCGGGCAGCTGCACGGCGGCGAACTCGCCGTGATGCTCGTCTTCGGCATCGTCGCGCTCGGGTGGTTCTTCCGCGAGCCGAAGGACTTGGGCTCGCTGCACCTGTTCGGGCTCACGTCGGTGGTGCCCAGCGTGACCGACGCCGGCATCGCCGTCACTGGCGCGATCCTGCTCTTCCTGTTGCCCGGGCGGTCCACGGCGGCGCCCACCCGTCCATTGCTGACCTGGCGCGAGGCGCGAGAGATCCCGTGGGACGTGCTCCTGTTGTTCGGCGGCGGCCTCTCCCTCGCGGCGTCGATGGAGTCGAGCGGACTCGCGGCACGCATCGGCGTCTGGATGGCGGGGCTCCAGGGGATGCCGCTGCCGGTCGTGCTGCTCGGCGTCGCCGTCGGCACCGTGATCATCTCCGAACTGGCGTCGAACTCCGCGACCGCAGCGATGGGGATGCCCATCGCGGTCTCGCTGGCCTCTGCGCTCGGGCAGCCGCCGCTCCTCATCATGATGGTCGTCGGCCTTTCCGCGTCCGTCGGTTTCGCGCTGCCGATGGCCACGCCACCGAACGCGATCGTGTTCGGCAGTGGCGAACTCACCGTGAAGGAGATGGCGCGTGCCGGGCTCGCGCTCGACGTCGCAGCCATTCTCGTCGTGGTCGGCGTCATGCTCGTGGTCTTCTAGTCCTGCGGGGCGGGGCATTACTCTTCGGGTGATGTCCCGTCGCGACTATTCCTTCATCGCCGACACCGATTCGCTCGAGGCGCTGCGCCGGCTGCGCCGCGGCTGGGCAGGCTGGGAGCTCGCCGAGGGCGAGTTCCGCGTCCGGCTGCGTGAGGGCGGTACCGTCCTCGCGCATGTGGACCGTGCCCTCATCGAGACCGACTTCGAGGTCTCGTGCCTGGTGGCGGATTTCCTTCCCGACTCGGCGACGCTCCCGGGCCGTGATTCTCCCTTCACCTCCAACGTGAACGAGGTCGCCGTGTGCCGCGGCGTCACCTGGCTCGAGCGGCGCCCGGACCTGGGGCCGGACCATTCGATCCAGTTCAGCGGTGTGCCGGGATACGCGATCCCCGATTCGGCCGTCGCCAAGTGCGACTTCACCGACGCCGTGGCGATCATCGCGGGCGCTGCGGCGCTCGTGGTGCGCCTCGCGCTGCGCCCGGGATGGCTCGAGGTGGTGGAGGATCGAGACGAGGTACTCGAGTTCCTCACGCTACGCGGCCTGCGATGAGTCCACGCGCGGACGGGCTCACGCACAGCCCGGACGGCCGGGTGCGCTGCTGGTGGTGCGGCGACGCGGAGGACTACGTGCGCTACCACGACACGGAGTGGGGTGTCCCGGTGCGTGACGAGGTGCGCCTCTTCGAGAAGCTCTCGCTCGAGGGGTTCCAGGCGGGACTCAGCTGGATCACCATCCTGCGCAAGCGTGAGGCGTTTCGGCGTGCCTTCGCAGCATTCGAGCCGGCCGCTGTCGCACGGTTCGGCGCGCGCGACGTGGCGCGACTCGTCCGTGACGCGTCGATCGTCCGCCACCGCGGCAAGATCGAGGCGGTGATCCACAACGCCCGCCGGTATCCGGAGCTCTGCGAGGAGTTCGGCTCGCTCTCGGAGTTCATCTGGAGCTTCGAGTCCACGCCGCGCTCGCGCACAGCGCCGCGCGACCGGCGCGCCATCCCCGCCGTGACGCCCCAATCGGCGGCGATGTCGAAGGCGCTCAAGCAGCGCGGATGGAAGTTCGTGGGCCCGACGACGATGTACGCGCTCTTCCAAGCGATGGGGCTGGTGAACGACCA
>JAOUHR010000247.1 GCA_029884515.1 Gemmatimonadota bacterium | reverse complement strand
CCGCAAGAGCGTTCATGCCTTGCGACGCCGCGTGACGGAGGCAGAATCAAGGGACCGTGCAGACCATCCCCCGCGCCGCGCGCCGCCGGCGCAGCCCGCGCATCGCTCCGCCGCTCCGCCGTGCGTGCGCCGCGCTCGTCGCCGGCGTCGCCGCGATCTCGTGCGCCGGCGCGCCACCCGCCGCGCCCGCCGACGAGCCCCCGCCGCTCCCCGTCGCCGTCACGAACCACGCCGTGGCCGCCGGGATCGCGGGCGGCCGCTGGCAGCTCTTCGCGATGCTGGGCGTGGACTCCACGAGGCGCTGGGCCGGCATCACGCGGCGCGCGTGGGCGTGGGCCGAGGGCGACGCGAGATGGCGCGCGCTGCCGCCGGTTCCGGGCGACGCCGGCCGGCTCGCGGCGACCGCGCAGGTGGTGCGGGGCCGCGTCTACCTCCTGGGCGGCTACACGGTCGACTCGGCGGGACGCGAGCGGTCGGTGGGCGCCGTGGACATCTGGGACCCGGGCGCGCAGGCCTGGCGCGCGGGGCGTCCCATCCCCGTGCCGGTGGACGACGCGATCTCCGGCGTCCACCGCGATTCGCTCATCTACCTCGTCTCCGGTTGGCACGACACCGACAACGTGCGCGACGTGCAGGTCTACGACGTGGCCGCGGACCGCTGGAGCGTGGGCACCCCGATCCCGGGGCCGGGCGTCTTCGGGCACGGCGGGGGGATGGCGGAGGGCACCATCGTCTTCATCGACGGGGCGCGCCGCAGCGCCGGCGGACCGCGCTACGTGAACGAATCGCAGGCGTGGATGGGCGTGGTGGACTCGCTCAGCCCGACGTCGATCGCCTGGACGCGGTTGCCGGACCATCCCCCGCCGGTGCGCTACCGTCCGGCGGTCGCGTCGTGCGGCCGGTTCGTCGTCTTCGCCGGGGGCACGGACAATCCGTACAACTACGACGGCATCGGCTACGACGGGGTGCCGTCGGCGCCGCTGGCGGGCGCGATGGCGTACGACACGCGGCAGCGCGTCTGGCTGCTGCTGCCCTCCGCGCCGGCGGCGACGATGGACCACCGTGGGCTCGTCATCCGGCGCGACACCGCCTGGATCGCGGGCGGGATGGGCGAGGGCCGTGTGGTGCGCCGCTCCGTGGTGCGCTGGCGGCTCGGCACCTGTCCGCTCCGATGAACCGTTGAACCCCTCACGCGGGCGCAGCCGCGCGGCACGACGCCCGCCCTGACCGCCGCCGCGCGGGACGCGGAGCAGGTGCGCGGGATGACCGCGTACCTGCGGCGCGCCAGCGGGGTGCACGCCGTGATGCACCAGCCCGAGGTGACCGTGCGCGGCGATGTGGCCTGGATCACCTACTACTGGACGGACGAGGGGGTGAGCGAGGGGAAGCGCTTCACGAGTCGCGGGAAGTCCACGCGCATCTTCGTGCGGGAGGACGGGCGCTGGCTCTGCATCCACGGGCACTACACCGCGATCCCGTAGGGTGTCACGACGAAGGTCCGGCCGGAACGCATGTTGCAGGGCGTGGTAACAGGATCGGCTCCCACACGGGTAGTCTTATGATTGACCCGCCCCCGCCCGCCACGACATACTGCCAGCCATGACCAACCGCCCTCGCGCCGGCCGCACCCTCCTCGCGTGCCTCTGCGCCCTCCTCGTCGCCTCGTGCGGCGACTCCACGGCGCCCCCGAAGGCGACGACGATCCAGCTCAACGCGCTCACGGCGACGCTCGACGCGCTCACCGCGACGACGCGGCTCAACGCCGTCGTCCTGGACCAGAAGGGCAACGCGATCTCCGGTGCGACGGTCACCTGGTTGTCGCTCAACCCCGGCATCGCCACGGTGGATGCCACCGGGCTGGTCACCGCGGTGGCGAATGGCCAAGCGCAGGTCACGGCCACCTCGGGCACCGCGACGGCGAGCGCGAACGTCACGGTGGCGCAGAGGCCGATCGCCCCCACGGTGCTTGGCGGCAACGGGCAGAGCGGGGTGATCGGCCTGCCGCTCGCGCAACCCATCCAGGCCCGCGTGGAGGATCGCCTCGGCTCCCCGATGGCCGGCGTGCCGGTGCAGTTCGTGGTGACCTCCGGCTCCGGCAGCGTCGGCACGCCGACCGTCACCTCCGACGCGGCGGGCCTCGCCTCCACCACGTGGACCCTCGGCACGAACACCGCCGTCGCGCAGCTCGTCTCGGTGTCGGTGGTGGGCGGGAGCACCTTCTCCACCTTCACCGCCACGGCGCTGGCGGGCCCCGCCACGGCGCTCGAGTTCGCGCCGGTGAATCCGGGTAACAACCAGGTCGCGCCCCTCGGCACGAACGTCCCCATCAGGCCGGCGGTGAAGCTCCGGGACGCCCTCGGCAACGGCGTCGCCGGCGCCGCGGTGACCTTCGCGGTGACCGGGGGCGGCGGGAGCGTGACCGGGGCGACGGCCACCACCGACGCCACGGGCATCGCCACCGTGGGCAACTGGACGCTCGGGCCCGCGACCGGCGCCAACACCCTCACCGCGACGGCGTCGGGATTCCCGCCGGTGACGTTCACTGCGACCGCGATCCTCGACCCCTGCACCGCCGCGGGCGCCCCGCTCATCGCGCTCGGCGACACGATCAACGGCTCCCTCGTCTCCGCGGACTGCACGGCCGGTGAGGCGACGAACTACGACCTCTACAAGTTCGTGCTCGCGAGCCAGACGATCGTGATCATCAACATGGCGTCCACGAGCATCGACTCCTACCTCAAGGTCCTCGACGCCACCACGGGTACGCTCCTCGCCGAGAACGACGACATCGTGCTGGGCGTGATCCAGGACTCGCGCATCGTCGACACGCTGGCCGCAGGCTCGTACCTGATCCGCGCCCGCAGCTTCGACCCGGGGCAATTCGGCCCCTACACGCTCTCCCTGATCGCGGCGGTGCCGGGCGTGCCCGCCGCGATCGCCCTCAACGCCGGCTCGGCGCAGGTCGTCGCGCCGAACACCTCCGTCCCCATCGCGCCCTCGGTGACCGTGCGCGACGCGCTCGGCAACCCCGTCGCGGGCGCGCAGGTGACGTTCGAGATCGTGCCCACCGTGGGCTCCATCACCGGTGCGGTGGCCACCACCAATGCCTCCGGCATCGCGACGGTCGGGAGCTGGACGCTCGCCGCGGGGGCCAACGTGATGTCGGCGACCGTCACCGGATCGGGCGTCACGGGGAACCCGGTGATGTTCTCGGCGAGCGGCAACGCCTCGACGGGCGGCTTCAACATCGACCTCAAGTTCCAGGCCCTCCCGACGCTCGTGCAGCTGCAGGCCTTCCGCAGCGCGGCGTCGCGCTGGGAGACGATCATCACCAACGACCTGGCGGCGCAGCCGATCAACATCGCGCCCGGCACCTGCAGCGGCCCCGGCATGAACGAGACCGTCGAGGACCTCGCGATCATCGTGCTGCTCGCGCCCATCGACGGGCAGGGCGGGATCCTGGGGTCCGCCGGCCCCTGCATCCTGCGGGGCGGCTCCACGGGCCTCACCGCCCTCGGCGTGATGCGGTTCGACGCCGCCGACCTCCCCGCGCTCGAGGCGAACGGCAGCTTCAATACCGTCATCCTGCACGAGATGGGACACGTGCTCGGCATCGGCACGCTCTGGAGCCGCACGGGGCTCCTGCTCAATCCGTCGCTCCCCTCGAGCCCCGGGGTGGACACGCGGTTCACGGGCGTGAACTCGGTGGCGGGGTTCGATGCGATCGGGGGCACGACCTACACTCTCGGAGGCAAGGTGCCGGTGGAGAACTCGCAGGGCGGGGCCGGGACGCGTGACTCGCACTGGCGCGAGAGCGTGCTGCAGAACGAGCTGATGACGGGATTCCTGGGCAGCGGGGTCACGCCGCTCAGCATGCTCACGGTGCGCAGCCTGCAGGACATCGGCTACACGGTGAACACGGGCGCGGCGGACCCGTTCTTCCTCTCGCTCAGCCTGCGCGCCGAGGGCGCGACACCCGCCGGCTTCTGGCTCGGGGACGACATCTGGCACGGGCCCGTCCACCAGGTGGACTCGCGCGGGCGCATCATCGGCGGCGCCAGCCTGAGGCAGAAGTGAGCGCCCGGCGGTGGGTCGCCGCGGTCGCGGCCGGCGCGCTCGTCGCGCTCGCGGCCGCGCCCTCGCACGCGCAGGGCGCGCCGGAGTACGGGCCGGCCGCGGGGAAGCTCGTGATCGTCGGCGGGGGCAACCTCACCGGCAGCGGCGTGATCGAGCGGTTCATCGCGCTCGCCGGCGGCAAGGAC
>JAOUHR010000246.1 GCA_029884515.1 Gemmatimonadota bacterium | reverse complement strand
TCGTCGATGCGGGAAGCGGACGCCTCGTCTACGTGAACGGGCTGCAGGCGATGGCGTGAGCCGCCCACGATGGCCGCCCGCGAGGGCGCGCCCCTATCGGCTTGCGAAGCAGTAGAAGTAGCCGTTGCCCCCGGTGGCCTTCAGCGCGTCGATCCCGCAGCCGCGCGAAGGGTGCGACGAGTTCCACGAGCGCGAGGGTTCGTCGTCGCGCAGCCCGATGCGGTCGTGGTGGCCGACGATCGCCGAGCCCTCGCCGCTCCTGGTCCAGTTGCCGCAGGTGGTGTCGTTCGCCCCCGCCACCGCGCGGCCGTCGGGCGACGAGCCGGTGAGGATGTCGTGCATGTTCGGCGTGTCGCCGCGGCCGTTCACCACCTCGCCCTTCTCGGTGAGGCTGTTCTCCTTGTTGAGGAGGTTCGCGTCGCCGTGCAGCTTCTCGACGTCGCTCGCGACCATCACGCCCTTCGCGTTGTACCAGGGCCCCTTGCCGATGCGGTCACGGGCGTTCACGGCGGGCTGCCCGTCCATCGCCACGGTGCTCAGGTAGGCGCGCCAGGTCCGCGCGGCCGCCCCCACCGCCGCGGCCAGCTGCGCGCAGTGGCGGTCGGCGCCGGCGAGGCCGTGGAGCTCGGCGCCGCTCCCGGGGCCGGCGCTCGTGATGAAGAAGCTCATCGTCGCCTGCGGCGGGGAGGCGGGCGTGGCCGCGGCGGTCAGCGTGAGGGCGGCGAGGGCCGCGACGTGGATGATGCGCATGGATTCGTCTCCGTTCCGGGGGATGGTCCGCTCAAGTGTCGCGCGACGCACCGTTCGAGGCAACCGCGGGCCCCGGTCCCGCCGTGAGCTGCCCGATCCATTCGCGCGCGCTCCGCCAGGCGCGCCCCGCCGCCCACCCCGCCACCGACGCCACCTCCTCCACGCTCGGCTTCGCCTCCTCGCCGAGCGACCGGTAGATGCGGCTCCGCATCCGCGTCACGATCGGCGTGCCCACCTCGATCGCGTTGTAGTAGGCGTCGTACCTCGTGCCGATCCCTTCGATGAGCGCCGCCGTGCGCGCGAAGTAGACGAGGTCGCGCGGCAGGATCACCGGGAAGTCGTAGAGCGACGTCATGATCCGGTTGGTGAGCATCTTGTCGATCCGCTGCTGCGTGGTGGTGCGCTGGCCGGCCATCTCCACCAGCAGGTCGGCGAGCCGGTCGATCTCCGCCGGGTCGGTGCCCGGCGCCACGAGGCCGAGGGCGTAGAAGCCGGTCGCGACGCCCTTCGGGTCCCGCCGGATCGCCGCGAACACCGTGCGGATGAGCTTGAGCCGGAGTTCCGGCGGCACGCGCACCATCATCCCGAAGTCCACGAGGATGAGCCGCCCGTCGCGCGCCACGAGGAGGTTCCCGGGGTGCGGGTCGGCGTGGAAGAGGCCGTCCACGAGCATCATCTGCACGTAGGCCTCGATCACGGCGCCGGCCAGCCGTTGCGCGTCCACGCCCTCGGGCTCCAGCCGGTCCACCCGCGTCCCCTCGAGGTACTCGAGCACGAGCACGCGCTGCCGCGTCATCTCGTGCATCACCTCGGGGATCACCACGTCGCGGTTCCCGTGGAAGTTGGTGCGCACCTCGGTGGCGTACTCGGCCTCGAGCCGGAAATCCATCTCCTCGCTGATGCGCGCGGCGAACTCCTCCACGAGCGCCGCGAAGCCCAGCACGTGCGGGATCGGCCAGCGGCGCGCGGCCCAGGCGCTGAGCGCCCTCGCGGCCACGACGTCGCGCGCGACGGCCTCCTCGATCCGCGGCCGGAGCACCTTCACCGCCACGTCGCGCCCCTTCCAGCGCGCGCGGTGCACCTGCCCGAGCGACGCGGACGCCACCGGCACCGGGTCGATCCGCTCGAAGAGCGCCTCGGCTCCCTCGCCGTACGCCTCGCGGATCTGCCGCTGGATCGCCGGCCAGGGCACGGGGGGCACGCGGTCGGTGAGCGTGCCGAGCGTGGAGAGGTAGGGCTCGGGGATCAGGTCGGCGCGGGCGGAGAAGACCTGCGCGAGCTTGACGAAGGTGGGCCCGAGGGCCGCGATGCGCGCCACGAGCCGCTCCGCCCGGCGCCGGTGGAACGCCGGCGTCCGGACGAGCGGCGGGCCCCACGCGATCCACCGCCGCTGGTCGCGGAGGATGGAGAGCACGAAGGGCCCGAGGCCGAGGACTACGCGGAGGGTGTGCATGGCGGATCCGCCCGAAGGATATCAGGCGGACCCGCCAGGACACACCTGGACAGCCTACGACACGACCACGTTCTGGAGGTCCACGACCGCCTTGCGCAGCATCTGGACCTTGGGCGCGTCACAGGAGCCACGCGCGTCGGCCTCGAGCTGGGTCGCCAGCGTCGAGAGCATCCCGGTCCGCTGGGCGGCCGGGGCGCTTTCGGCGCCGCGCAGCGACTCGCGCACCGCCGCGATGCGGGCGGTGGAGAGGCACTGCTTCCGCTCGAGCTGGTCCACGAAGCTGCGGGCCAGCGCGAACGTCGGGGGCCAGACGATCTGCGGCTGGCCCTGGGCGTTGAGGTACGTCCACTTCACGCTCTTCGCGGCGTCGATCTCGTTCTGCGAGATGTACTGGCTCGGCACGAGCTCGGCGATGTCGAGCCCGCGCGCGATCTCGGAGCTGAACATCGCGCCGTTGTACCAGTAGACCGACCAGGAGCCGCCCATCGCCATGCGGGTGGAGTCCACCGGCCCGCGGTCGAACGACGCGATCTCCATCGGGCGCTTCGGGTCGGTCCAGTCGAACACCGAGATGCCCCCCTGGTACCAGGCCTGCACCATCACGTCGCGGCCGGGGATCGGGATCAGCGACCCGTTGTGGGCCACGCAGTTCTCCTCCGCCGTCTGCACGGTGGGGAGCTTGTAGTAGCTGTGGAACTTGAGCTTCCGGTTCTCGATCGTGAAGATCGCGTTCGCGCCCCACTCGGGCTTGTCGGTCGCGCGGCACTTGGGCGCGCCCCCGCCGCCCCACTCGTCGGAGAAGAGGAGCTTGGTGCCGTCGTTGTTGAACGTCGCCGAATGCCAGTAGGCGAAGTTCGAGTCCGCGACCGCATCGAGGCGACGCGGGTTCAGCGGGTCGCTGATGTCGAGGAGCATGCCGTGCCCCTCGCAGGCCCCGCCGGCCAGGCCGAGCGCGGGATAGACGGTGATGTCATGGCACTGCTGGCCCGGGCTGATCGGTCCGCCGGGAGCGGCCGCGCCGCCCACGAGCGTGTTCACGATGCCCTGCAGGCCGGCACGCAGTGCGGCGCTGTCGGCCCCCGTGGGGTTGCCGCTGCCGTTCCGGGCCTTCACCACGCTGTCGAGCAGGGACCGGATGAACGGTCCGCCGAGGACGATCTCCTCGCCGGAGGTCGGGATGATGGCGGTGAACCCGCCCGCGGCCCGTGCGGCCGCTGCAGCCTTGGCGGCGGCGGCCCGCTCCGCTTCACCCGGGCCGTGGCTCGGTGCGCTCGTGAGCCCGGAGAAGATGTCCGCGCGGTTCGCGACGGCGGCGGCCGCCGGGTTCGCCAGCGGCACCTTGATGATCTCGATGCGCAGCAGCGAGGAGGCGGGGTTCTTGTCCGGCGTCTCGCGCACGCAACCGGCGAGCTCGTTGGGCGAGCGCACCCCGGCCGAGCCGGAGACGTAGATGTAGACGTTGTCCTTGTCCTTCGGGTCCTCGAGCACGGTGTGCGTGTGCGAGCCGCGGCAGGTCTGGACGTTCGCGACGAGCTTCGGGGTGCGGATGTCCGTGATGTCGAAGACGCGCACGCCACGGAACCGCACGGCGCTCACTGTGTCGGGCACGCCGCCCGTCTTGCAGTCCACGCGGCCGTTGTTCGCCTCGGCCGAGATGAACATCAGGTTCCTGTAGACCGAGACATCGTTCTGCGAGGCGGGGCAGGTGTACGCCGTCACCATCACCGGCCTCGACGGGTCGGAGATGTCCCAGATCACGGGGCCGTTGTAGTTGCCCTGGATCGCGTAGTTGCCCGTGAAGGCGATGTCCGAGTTCGTGATCCCCATGAAGCCCGGCGGGGAGACGGCCTTGGCGAGCACCCGGAGGTTGGAGACCGCCTCGCCGGCGTCGAGCAGGCCCGCCTTGAGGCCGGTGCGGGCGTCGGGGCGCATCATCCCGGTGGAGGTCTGCGTCGGGGCCGGGGCCGGCGCCGCCGTGGACGAGCCGCCGCACGCGACCACGGCGGTCAGCGCGGTGGCCAGGCACAGGCGCGCCACGCGCACCGCCGCCCTGCGATTCGTTG
>JAOUHR010000245.1 GCA_029884515.1 Gemmatimonadota bacterium | reverse complement strand
ATGTTCTCCGCGACGGAGTACTCGAGCAGGAGCCCGCGCCGGTGCCGGTCCTCGGGGATGTGCGAGAGTCCCGCGTCGCCGCGGGCGCGCACGTCGAGGCCCACGAGCTCCGCGCCGCCCAGCCGGATGCTCCCGGATGTCGGCGCGCGGAGCCCCGCCAACGCGTCCAGGAGCTCGGTCTGTCCGTTCCCCTCGACGCCGGCGATCCCGAGGATCTCGCCCGGCGCGACGGTGAACGACACGCCGTCCACGGCGCGGGCGATCCGCGCGCCACGCACGGTGAGGTCGCGCACCTCGAGCCCGCCGCCGACGGCCGCCGCGGCCACGGGGGCGCCCGTGCGCTCCACCATCAGCGCGACCTCGCGTCCCACCATCGCGCGAGCGATCCCTTCGGGCGTGGTCTCCTGCGTCGCCAGCCGCTCCACCGTCTCACCCTGCCGCATCACGGTGATCCGCTCGGAGACCTCCATCACCTCGTCGAGCTTGTGCGTGATGAGGATGATCGTCGCACCCCCGTCGCGCACGCGGCGCAGCACCCTCCAGAGCTCCTTGACCTCGGGCGGCGAGAGCACCGCTGTCGGTTCGTCGAGCAGGAGCACGCGGGCGCCGCGGTAGAGCGTCTTGAGGATCTCCACCCGCTGCGCCTCGCCCACCGAGAGGTCGGCCACCAGGCGGTCCACGGGCACCTTGAGTCCGCTCTGCGCGCAGAGTTCCGCCACCTCGCGCTCGGCGCGCCCCCGGTCGAAGGTGCCCACGCTCACCGGCTCGCGGCCCAAGACCACGTTCTCCGCCACCGTGAGCGTCGGCACGAGCATGAAGTGCTGGTGCACCATCCCGACGCCGGCCGCGATGGCCTGCGCCGTGTCCCACCCCGTCACGTCACGCCCGCCCACTTCGATGGTGCCGGCGTCGGGCGCGAGCATCCCGCTCAGGATCTTCATGAGCGTGGACTTGCCGGCCCCGTTCTCCCCGACGAGCGCGTGGATCTCGCCCGGCCGCACCTCCATGGAGGCGCCGCGGTTCGCGCGCACGGCACCGAAGCGCTTCTCGATCCCGGTGAGCCGGACCGCCGGCGCCTGCGCGGACTCGCTCATCGCGTCGACGGCACGGTGATGCGTCCGGCGATGATGTCCTCGCGCAGCGCCTCGAGCCGCGTGCGCACGGCGTCGGGGATGAGCGCGCGGTTGTTGTCGTCGTACACGTAGCCGACGCCGTTCTCGGCGAGGCCGAACTGGTAGACGCCGCCGCGGAAGGTGCCGTCCTTCACGCGCAGGATCGTGTCGAACACCGACTCGTCCACGCGCTTCACCATCGACGTGAGCACGCGCCCGGGTGCCTCGTTGTACTGGTCCGCATCCACGCCGATGCCGAACCTGCCCAGCGTGCGCGCGGCCTCGAACACGCCGAGGCCCGTGGAACCCGAGGCGTGGTAGATCACGTTCACGCCCTGTTGGTACTGGCTGAGCGCGAGCTCCTTGCCGCGGCCCGGGTTGGCGAAGGCGTCGGGCGTCACACCCGCGTACTGCGCGATCACCGTGCAGTCGGGGCAGACGTGCTTCACGCCTGCCTTGTAGCCCGCCTCGAACTTGTGGATGAGCGGCGAGTCCATCCCGCCCACGAACCCCACCTTCTTCGACCCGCCGACGAGCGCAGCCATCGCGCCCACCAGGAACGACCCCTGCTCCTCGCGGAACTTGAGCGCCGCGAGGTTCGCCGGCGGCGGCACGACATTCCCGGCACCGTCCACCGTGAGCGCGTAGTCCACGCCCGCGAACGCGACGTTCGGGTACTCCTTCGCGAGCTGCGTGAGGTCGTCGGTGAAGATGAACCCCACGCCAATCACGAGGTCCATCCCCTCGGCGGCGAGCAGGCGGAGGCCCGCCTCGCGGTCCGACCCCTCGCCCGGTTCGACGAACCGCACGCGGGCGCCGAGCTCACGCTCGGCGCGCATCGCGCCGATGAAGGCGCCGTCGTTGAACGACTTGTCGCCCCGGCCCCCGAGGTCGAACACGATCCCCACCTCGAGCGCGTCGCCCTCGGGCAGGCGCGCCGCGCCGGCGGGGTGCACGAGGAGCAGCGCGAGGTGGGCGACGAGCAGTCCGCCCAGCAGGAGGAGGAGCTTTCGCATGCGGACGGAACGTTCGCCCCGGGCCGGGGGCGGGGCAAGGCACGCTCCGCTTCCAGAACCGCGGCACGAGACGTTGATTCAGGGGATGAGCGACCATGACTGACCGCATCCGCACCCGCTTCCTGGTGGTCGGCTCCGGGATCGCGGGGCTGCAGACCGCCTGGCGTGCCTCCGACCACGGCGAGGTCTACGTCCTCACCAAGCGCACGCTGAAGGACTCGGCGACGGCGTACGCGCAGGGGGGCATCGCGGCGGCGTTGGGGGCAGGGGACTCCACCGAACTGCACCGGCAGGACACGCTCGCGGCGGGCGCGGCGCTCTGCGACGCGGCCGCCGTCGAGGTGCTGGTGGCCGAGGGACCGGATCGGGTGCGCGAACTCGCCTCCGCCGGCGCCAACTTCGACATGGATGGCGCCGGGCACTTCACGCTCGGCAAGGAGGCGGCGCACTCGCGCAAGCGGATCGTGCACGCCAAGGGAGACCAGACGGGTGCCGAGGTGGCGCGCGCGCTGATCCACCGCGTCACGGAGCGTCCGAACATCACCGTGCTCGAGACGGCGCGCGTGCTCGACCTGATCGTCGACGGCGGCCGCTGCTGCGGCGTGCGCGTGAACGTGGCCGGCAAGGCGGTGGAGCTCATCGCCGATGCCACCGTTCTCGCGGCGGGCGGGAGCGGCCAGCTCTATCGGTACACGACCAACCCGCTGGTCGCCACCGGCGACGGCTACGCCATCGCGCACCGCGCTGGCGTCAAGCTCGCCGACATGGAGTTCGTGCAGTTCCATCCCACGGCGCTCGAGACGCCGGAGAACCCGCTGGCGCTCATCTCCGAGGCCGTGCGCGGCGAGGGTGCGATCCTCGTGAACGACCGCGGCAAGCGCTTCATGTCGAAGAAGCACAAGCTCGCCGAACTCGCGCCGCGCGACATCGTGGCGCGCGAGATCTTCCGCGAGCAGATGGCGGGGCGACGCGTGTGGCTCGATGCCACGAAACAGAGCCGCACCTTCGCCCGGCGCTTCCCCGGCATCCTCGCGCTCTGCCTCGCGCGCGGCATCGACCCGCGCCGCGACCTGATCCCGGTGACACCGGCCGCACACTACATGATGGGCGGCATCGTGACCGACCTCGCCGGGCGGTCGAGCCTGGAGCGGCTCTACGCCTGCGGCGAGGTCTCGCGCACGGGCGTGCACGGCGCGAACCGTCTCGCGTCGAACTCCCTGCTCGAGGGGCTCGTCTTCGCCGAGCGTGTGGCGCGCGACGCCGTGAACCAGCCGCGCCTCAAGCGCGTGCCGCGCCGCGGTGACTGGAAGGTAGCCACCCTCCGCGACCGCGGCGCCGCGCAGGTGGCCGCCGACGAGATCCGCCGCGTGATGTGGGAGCATGCCGGGATCGACCGCGATGCGAAGGGCCTCAAGGCCGCGACGCGCGCGCTCGAGACGATCCGTTCCCGGCTCACCGCCGGCGCCACCGAGGAGCACAACATGGTGGAGACCGCGCTCCTCATCGTGGCCTCGGCGCTCCTGCGGCGGGAGTCGCGCGGTGGGCACTTCCGGAGCGACTTCCCGAAGCCGAAGCGGAAGTGGAAGGGGAAGCATATCGAGTGGTGACGGCAGCGCCCGCACCTCCGTCGGCCTCACCCGACTCGGCCGCGCGTGCGATCCCCGCGAGCATCCCCCCGAAGACGAACTGGTGCAGCGGGTACACCGAGTACCAGTAGACGAGCCCCCAGAGCCCCACCGGATCGAAGACCGCTGTCTGGCGGATCACCGCGCCGTCGCCGTCCGGGCGCACCTCGAACTCGAGCCACGCGCGTCCCGGCAGGCGCATCTCGGTCGAGAGCAGCAGCCGCTCGGGATCGTCGCACACCTCCACGCGCCGGCAGCGGAACCGGGCGGAGGGCGCGGGAAGGCGGCACCGTCACGCGCACGGTCCGCGAGTCGACGAGCCGGTTGCCGAAACGCACGCCGCCTACGCGGCGTACGACCTCACGAGCCTGGCGCTCATCAAGGACTTTCCCACTGCGGTCGCCGTGGTGGATCTGCTCTGGGGCACCTTCCTGACGGCGACGGTGAGCGCGGTCGTGTACGCGAGCGCCAGCCCCATCGGCGACTGGCGGCCCGGCCGCGCGCCGGCCTCAGGTGGGC
>JAOUHR010000244.1 GCA_029884515.1 Gemmatimonadota bacterium | reverse complement strand
CGCTGCGGCTGCCCACGGTCATGATCTGCCGTGGCCACGACGAAGGATCGTCCGACATGCGCTCGATGCGCACGTGGGCCCAGTCGGCGTCGAGCTCCTCGGCCACGATCATCGGCAGTGCGGTGTGCACGCCCTGCCCCAGCTCGACGTGGTCGGCGTAGATCGTGACGATGCCGTCCGTGCCGATCCGCAGGTATCCGCTGGCCGCCAGGTCGGCGAGGGACGAGTGGGAGACCAGATCGGACGCTTCAGCATCGGCGAAGCGGAAGCCGATCAGCAGTCCGGCGCTGCCGATCGCGCCGGCCCTGAGGAAGTCGCGGCGGTCGATCTTCGAGGGAGTGTGTGTCATCGGCCGGCCCCCGTGCGCGTGCCGTCGGCCGCGCGATGGATCGCGCGTCGGATGCGCTCATAGGTGCCGCAGCGACAGATGTGTGAGGAGAGCGCGCCGTCGATCTCGGCATCGGTGGGCGCCGGCGTCGTCGCGAGCAGCGCCGCCGCCGCCATGATCTGCCCCGATTGGCAGTACCCGCACTGCGGGACCTCCTCGTCGATCCATGCCTGCTGCAGCACGTTGACCTTGCCCGGCGAGAGTCCTTCTATGGTGGTGACTCGCTTGCCGGCCGCGCTCGCGATCGTCGTGCGGCAGGAGCGGGTGGGCGCACCCTCGACGTGCACCGCGCACGCGGAACAGGCGCCGATGCCGCACCCGTACTTGGTGCCGGTGAGCCCGAGCGTGTCGCGCAGCACCCAGAGGAGCGGCGTGTCGGGGCTGACGTCGACTGTCCGGCGGACGCCGTTGACGGTGAGGGTGTAGACGGCCATGACAGTCCTCGCGGAGGGAGGGGCTTCTGCGAAGGTAGCGCGTGCGGTCGGTCCGTGCCAAGATTCGAGGTGATGACACATTCCCGCAGACCCAGGGTCCTCGCGTCCTGCGCCGTGGCACTCGCGCTCGGCGCCGTCTCCACGCCGCTCGCCGCGCAGGCCGGCCTGGACACCGTACAGATCCGCACCACGTCGCTGGCAGGCGGCGTCTACATGCTCACCGGCTCCGGCGGCAACATCGGCCTCGCCGTCGGCGACGATGCCGTGTTCGTCGTGGACGACCAGTACGCCCCGCTCACGCCCAGGATCCTCGCCGCCATCGCGGCCATCACGGACAAGCCGGTGCGCTTCGTGCTCAACACGCACTGGCACTTCGACCACACCGGCGGCAACGAGCACATGGGTGAGGTGGGCGCACTCATCGTCGCGCACGAGAACGTGCGCAAGCGGATGAGCGCGGGACAGTTCATCGACGCGCTCAACCGACAGGAGCCGGCGGCGCCGTCGGGCGCGCTCCCGGTGGTCACGTTCACGGATGGTGTCACCTTCCACATCAACGGCGACTCCGTGGTGGTGACGCACGTGGCGCCCGCGCACACCGACGGCGACGCGCTCGTCCACTTCACCAAGGCGAACGTGCTCCACGCGGGCGACACCTTCATCACGTCGGGCCTGCCCTTCGTGGACCTCTCGAGCGGGGGTTCGATCCACGGCGTCATCGCGTCGGCCGAGAAGGTGATCGCGATGACGAACGAGGGCACCCGGATCGTCCCCGGGCACGGCGCGCCCGCGGACCGCGCGCGGGTCCGCGCGTGGCGCGACATGCTCGTGGCGCTGCGCGACCGGATGACGGCGGAGATCAGGGCGGGCAGGACGGTGGAGCAGGTGCTCGCAGCGAACATCACGGCGCCGTACCTCAAGGACTGGCCGGGCGGGCACGAGCGGTTCGTGCGGTCGCTCTACCGGGAGCTCGCGAGACGATAGCACATGACGCGTCGGGAACCATGTCGCAACCTCGTGGGTACCGTACGCGTACTGCACAGTTGCCCCCCCCACCAGACCGAGGGTCCTTCATGGAATACCAGATTCGGCGCGCCGCCTCCGTGGCGGCGCTGGCCCTTGCCGGACTAGCCGGCATCTCCTGCACCGATGCCCCGACCGCGACCGCGTTCGGCACCATGAACGTCCTGCTCAAGGACGCACCGGGCGACGTGGCGACGGCTGTCGTCACGATCGAGAGCGTGTACCTGCAGTCCGACACCGCGCAAGGCTCCGGGCGCATCGTTCTGCGCGATACGCCGGTGACCATAGACCTCCTCACGCTCCGCGACACCGCGATGTCGCTCGTGAGCGCCGCGTCGATCCCAGCCGGCAAGTACCACCAGCTCCGCTTCGTGATCAGCGACGCCTACATCGCCGTCGTGGGCACGGACACCACCCAGCGCACGGTCTACGCGACGTCGCCGGCCTACGCGGGCCTGCCGGCCGGCACCACCGTGGACGGCACGCTCCAGATGCCGAGCTTTGCATCGTCCGGGCTGAAGGTGAAGCTGCCGGGCGACGCCGTGCAGGTGGACGCCAACGGCGTGACGACGCTCCTCGTGGACTTCAACGTGGCGCAGAGCTTCGGGAGGGTCGCCGGGGCGTCTGGCAGGTGGGTGATGAGCCCCGTGGTCCAGGCGACCGCGGCAACGAACCCGTAGTCGCTCTCGCCCGGGCACGAGCGCTGGGCACCGGTGGTGTCGGCGCGGTAGCGCGCCCGCGTCATCGGGCCACGACCGGCACCGCTGCGCCGCCTTCGCGCTCGCCGTGCTCGATGCGATGCACCACCAGGTCCGCAACCGTCTTGACGAGCACCACGGCGACCCCGAACGCGGTCGACGCGCCGAACGTCGGCACGGCCGCCGCCGCCGCGAGTCCCGCGCCCAGCGCCACCATCACCAGCGACATCCGCACATAGGGCCAGACGAGCAGCACCAGCAGGTTCGTCCGCCGATATTCGCGACGGCCGAGGAAGTTCGTCACGAACGAGAGGCCGTGACTGAGCGTGAGCGCGAGCGCCGCGACGCCGACACCGCTGCCCACGGCCCGGAGCCCGCGCCAGATCTCGCGCGCCACGCCGTCCCCCGGTTGGCCGAGCATCGCCGGCAGCGCCGTGATGAGGAACCCGAGCCCGAGCGCGAAGCCGCCGAACTCCACGACGAAGAACCCGAGCGCGAGCGCCAGCAGGAGCACCCGGCTGGGCACGTTCGCGACGCCGACCCACCGGCCCAGCGGCTCCCCCAGGAGCCCGACGGCGACCATGCGCGCCATGTTGAATGCGCCGATGATGAGCGCCTCGCACCAGTAGACGAGGATGAGTTGGTAGAAGCCCCAGGCGCTGAAGAGCGTGAGCGCCACCACCACGAGGTTCGCGGCGACCAGCGCGACGGTGGGCAGCCATGACGGACGCATCCCTACTTCCCGAATGTCCCGCCGTCCACGTCCCTGAGGAATCGCGTAACGCCGCGGAAGTACGTCTGCTGGTCGTCGAACATCGACATGTGGCTCCCGTCGGGACAGAGGAGGAAGCGTCCTTGCGCCACCTCCTTCGACATCCACTCCATGTGAGCGGGGTCCATGGTGTCGTGCGTGGCGCCGATCACGAGTGTCGGTACCGTGATGCGCTCGAGGTCGGCACTCCGGTCCCAGTTCAAGAGCTTCCCGCTCGCGCCGAGCTCGCTCGGGCCCTGCATCGGGATGTAGATGTCCTGGTTGATGTGCCCGAAGGCCCGGTTCACGGGATCGGGCCACTCGGACGCCGGGCGCCGCAGGATGTGCTGCTCATAATGGTTCGGGATGAGCAACTCCATGTAGCGCGGGTTCGTGTAGTCCTTCCGCGCCTCGAGCGCCTTCACCTCCGCCAGCACCTCCTGGTCCATCGCCGGCATCAGCACGTCGTTCGCGTACGTGTTGTACGCCGGGATGCTCGACATCATGTTCGAGATGACGAGGCCCTTGAGGTTCTGCTGGTACTTGAGGGCGTACTCCATGGCCAGGATGCCGCCCCACGAGTGGCCGAGCAGGAAGAAGTTCGTGCTGTCGAGCCCGAGCGCGATGCGCACCTGCTCCACTTCCTCGACGAAGCGCGCGGTCTCCCAGAGGGAGGGATCCTTCGGCTGGTCGGAGTAGTGCGAGCCGAGCTGGTCGTAGTAGTAGTACTCCACTCCCTCGGCGGGGAGGTGCATGTCGGCCGGCTCGAAGTACTCGTGCGTCGCGCCGGGGCCGCCATGGAGGAGCAGGAGCTTGATGCGCGGATTGTTGCCCACGCGCTTGGTCCAGACGTTGAAGGTCCCCCTCGGGGTCGTGATGGGGATCAGGCGCACGCCACCGGTCCAGACGTCGGTGCGGCCGGTGGTGTCGAAGTAGACGCCCGCCGAGACGGCATCCGACGTGACGGCGGGTCGCATCTCACAACCCGTG
>JAOUHR010000243.1 GCA_029884515.1 Gemmatimonadota bacterium | reverse complement strand
ACCTCGTCGGCGATGCGCAGCGCCTCGTCGGTGGGGAGGGCGCCCGCGCGTTCGAGCCGCGCGCGGAGCGTCTCGCCCTCCACGAACGGCATCACGTAGAAGAGCACCCCGTTCGCCTCGCCGGAGTCGAAGAGCGGCAGGATGTGCGGGTGCCGCAGGTTGGCGGTGGTGGTGATCTCCTGCAGGAAGCGTTCGGCGCCGACGGCCTCGGTGAGTTCGGGCCGCAGCACCTTCACGGCGACCTGCCGATGATGCTTCAGGTCCTCGGCGAGGTAGACGGTGGCCATGCCGCCGGCGCCGATGGGGCGATCGAGGCGGTAGCGCGGGGCGAGGGCGGCGGCGAATGCGGTGTCGGGGGAAAGCATGGGCGGCAAGTTGCGGGCGGGTGGGGCTGGTCGCAATGTGGCGGGGCGTCGGAAGGCGCCGTCAGTCGGCGTCGAGTCCCAGTCGCCGACGAAGGCCCTCGACGTGCTCCACATCCGTCTTCCCGCTGAGGGCAAGGCGCGCCGTCTCGAGCCGCCCGACGGCGTACTGCATCCGTTTGAGGGACATGAGCTCGACCGTGCTCCGCTTCAGGTATCCTGCGAGCTCGTCGATCCGGACGACGCCGTCCGGCACATCGGTCTTGAACTCCGCGCTGCCGCAGAAGACCACCACCGACTTGATCGCGTCGCGCGGGACGAACTCGAGCAGGTTCTGGACGGCAAGCACGTGCCGGAAGTTCTGGCGTATGGGGTTCTGGAACCTGTACTTGAGGCGATAGCGGACGTTGGTCCACTTCGCGGAAGATTCATTCGCGAAGATCCAGCCGCTGTAGTCCTTGGTCTCGATAACGAACACGCCGAACCGCGACACGAGGATGTGGTCGACCTGCGTCGTCCCGTCGGGCATGCGCAACGTGACGTGATTCATCAGGTGGTAGTCGGGCGCGCGGAAGTGCGCGAGCAGGACGCGGGAGACGATCTCCTCACCGGAGTTCTGGAAGCTGGGAAACCGCCAGGCACCGAGCGTCCTGTACCCACGCGCGCTGGACGAGCGGCGCCTGCCCAACAGGAAGCCCACGGCAGCCGCGACTGCGAGGAGGATGAAGAGAACCGACCGCTCCCCGGCGTTGAGGGCGCCGAAGAACGCCTTGAGCGGGTGGATGACCAGGTCGTAGAGCAACGCGGGGTGGCCCTGACTAAGGTCGGACGACGAGCGCTAGCGTGTGCTCGGCCGGAAGCACGGCCAGCCGCACCACGTGCCGCGAGCGTCGGCCCCGCGGAGTCATCCCTGCGGGAGCGGAAGACTCAAGTGCTCGTGGAGGACCTTCCAGGACCCGGCGGCTCGTTCAAGCACGAGGGTCAGCGCTCCCCGGACCTGCACCGGACCCTCTTGTGTCTCGATCCGAATCGAGAGTGACGAGACCACGAGTGCGTTCGAGCTGCCGAGCGCCGTCACGTCGATCGCGCCGAGCGAGATCCGCATGAGTCCTTCCTGGCCGGCCGCCGAATCCGCTTGCGCGCGCATCGCCTCCCATCCACGACGGATGTCACCGAGAGCGGCGGAACTGACTGCCGGTGACTTGCTGTAGGCGTCGATCATCGCCTGGACGTCCACGCGATTGCTCGCGTCGACGTACGCGCGCACGACTGCGAGGATGGAATCGCGACGCGCGGCGGGCATCGACTGCGCGTATGCGTCCTGACCTGAACCGACGGCCATCACGAGCGTGAGACCCAGCCCGAGCAGCGCGCGTGTACTCCGCATGCAGCACCTCCTGGTGGTGACTGACTTCTTCCTGGTCAGACTTACCTTGGTTCGTGTTGCAGCCGTCCAAATGGTCGCGGCGGCGGCCCCGCCGCCACCTCCCTCGCACGGTCGGCTGCACCAACCGCCGCTACACCGCGGCACGCAGCTACTTGGAGTCGCAGACCGGCACGCCATCCTTCGCTGGAACCTTCTTCTCCGCGGTGGTCGCTGGCTTCCGGGACGGCGGAACTTCTCCGACGGTCATCACGCATGAGGTGCCCGGAAGCCAGTCGTGGGTCACCCGTGCCGCATAGGCTTGCCTGGTCACGTAGATGAGAGTCACGGTCGCGCCTGGCGAGACCTTCAGCTCGACTCCCTTGATCGCGCCCCGGGCGAAAGTCCGGCCGTACTCGGCGTGATCCGCGAAGTAGGCCTCCTCCGCGACAACGAGGTTCTTCAGATCGCGCGTCATGGCGGCGCGCAGTCGAGCCCGAGTGGCGGCATCCACCTCCATGGGCGGACCGGAAACCGAAGCGGTCTGTGTCAGCGCCGCAGGCGCCGAAACGAGGAGCAGGACGAGCGCCAGTCGGATCATGGTATCCACCTTCCATTACGCCAAGGGCTCCAGCGCGGTCGAATGATGGCTTGTACTGCCGCCGTTCAACCAATTCGCGGCGGCGGGGCCGCCGCATGCTGTCCATAACATGGTGCGGTGGCCCCGCCGCCGCTTCCGAGGCCGGGCCTTCTGCACCAAGCGCCGTTAGGCAGCCGCGCGTGGATTTCGGAGCATCGCGCCGACGCTAGCCCGCGACCTCCACGAACCCACGCCCGTCACACTTCTCGCAGTTGTAGCGGCCCGCGCCTCGGCAGCGCGGGCACATCTCGCCGTGATAGTGCGGATTCTCGTTGTTGGGATCATAGCTCTTTCCACTGCCAGAGCAATCGTCACAGTGGAACGTTCGGTAACCGTCGCAAGCAGGACACTTGGCGAGCATCTGTACTCCTGTCTTCGCACGCGATGAAAGTCGTCTGCCTTACGTGTATTTGACGGCAGTCGCGGGGACTACTCGTCAGCCGCGATGCGCCGCCGCCCGCCAATACTCACTGTCATCCGCGACGCCGCAACCCTTGACTCGCCAGGCGATGTGATCCTCGATGATCGGCGGAAGTGGATCCACCTCGCGAAGCACCGGATCATGCACTGCGGCAATTCATGTGTTCCGCTTCAATCGCATCCACATCGGCCGATGGTCCGAGATGTAGTACCGAAGCCATGCGTTGAACTGCGCCTCGGATCGCGCCTGCCACAGGCCCTTGAAGATGACCTTGTCGTAGTCGAAGATGCCCGTCTGGACCGCGAAGCCCTCGGCTGTGCTCTTGTAGATCGCGATCTGGTCGTAGTGATTGTCCGACGCGATCGAGGACCCGATCTCGGACGAGTGTCCCGGGAGGATGAGCTCCTTCTCCGTCAGGGCCTCGTAGACGATGTTCCCGCCGTCTCGCTTGGCCTTGGGCATGTTGAAGTCGCCGAGCGCGATGATCTCGCGCGCGCCGGAGTACTTGCTCTTGCGACGGACGTCGCACCACCGTGCCACGGCCGCGGTCTCGATCGCGCGACGGCGCAATGCCGCCGGCTTCTCGTCGCCGTAGAAGAGATGCACGTTCACCAGCTGGACGGACATCCGCTCGCCCAGCTGGAACGACGCCAGGTAAGGATTGCGATCGAACGCGATGAACTTCTCCTTCGGAGCGGAGACCAGCTTCACGTGCTTCAACTGCGAGGGCGGGAAGGCGATCTCGCCGATCTCCTCGAGGAGCGAGAGCTTCCGGCGGTCGAAGATGAACACCATGCGTTCGTCGTTGCCGGCCGCGTCCGACATGACGTAGCCCCAGCCCTCGCCCATCGCGTGCACGATCTGCAGCAGGTCCTGCGTGTTGCTCCGGCACTCCTGCACGGCGATGACGTCGAACCCGCCGAGGATCTCCGCGATCAGCGCGAAGTCCTTGCTGGTGCGCTGCTGGGCCCCGAGGTTCGCGATGTTCCAGGTGCCGACCATCAGCTCCTGCGCGTGCTTCCCGGGGATCCCTCGCGCAGCGCGGTGCGCCCGAAGCGCTGCGATTTCCTCATCGACCTCGTATTCAAACGGGAATGTCGGTCTCGGGAACGTGGGCATGGTGGCCTCGTGAAGAGCTGAGCGGAGGTGCGGTCCTGCTGGCCGTCTCCTGTGGCTGTGCTCCGCCCGGAACGGGACTCGTTACGCCTCGAGCGTTGGTTCGAGGCGGGTCCTCGATCAAACACTTTCACAATGTGCCATTTCCAGAGGCGAGCGATACCCTGTCAGGGATGACAGGGGGAGGAAGCTCGCTCGGTGGCGCCGTGTCCTCTCTGCCCACCGTGGCGGCGCGCGGAGTCGGGCCGCGTCTGCGCCTGCAGCTCCGTGCGGCGCGCCCCCGTGTGTGCCGATGACGCGCCCATCAACTGACCGGGATCTCGCGGAGCACGCGCTCTTGGGGAGCAGCGTTGTCGGCATTCACCGTCGCCCTCCCGATAGGGTCACG
>JAOUHR010000242.1 GCA_029884515.1 Gemmatimonadota bacterium | reverse complement strand
GCCCGTGCTCGATCGCGTGGGCGAACGCCGCCCGGTGGTCCGAGGCCGGATGCCCTGCTTCCCCGCCGGCGAGGTCGAAGCCCACGACCCCGGCGTCCTTGAAGTCCACGGCGAGGCGCGCGAGCTGGAGCGAGGTCTCGGGCGTCCGGTTGCGCAACGCACAGATGATCACGCGCGACGTGATGCCGTACTCCCGCTCGGCGCGGCGGAGGCCGCGCAGCGGATGTTCCACCGCCTGGGCGAGCGTGAGGCCGCCGGTGATGTTGAGGATCGGCGCGTACCGCACCTCCACGTACCGCACGCCCTCGCGCGCGCAGTCCTCGGCGAGTTCGTAGGCGGTGCGCTCCATCGCCTCGGCGGTCTGCATCACCGAGAGCGTCACGGCGAAGCGCGCGAGATAGTCCTCCAGCGTGCGCGCGTCGTCCACGCGCATGTAGTCGGCAAGCGCCTCGGCATCGTCCTGCGGCATCTTGACGTGCTGGTCGCGCGCGAGCTCGAGCAGGGTCGCGGGCCGCACCGAGCCGTCGAGATGGCAGTGGAGCTCGGCCTTGGGCAGCCGGCGCAGGAGGTCGCTCGTGATGATGGTCATCGAGCGCGCCCGCTCCCGGCGGCGGGATCCGCGGGGCCCGCGGCGTCCCCAGCCGCAGCCCGCGCCGAGATGATGCGCATCACGAAGCCGCCGGAGACCGCCGTGTCCGCCGGCACGGCGATCCCACGCGAGTCCGCGACCGCGCGGCGTCCGGCGCGCACCTCCGCCGCCGCCGCGGCATCGGCCGCCGCGATCGCGTCGAGCACCGTGCTCCCTGCCGGCACGCTCACGCCGACGCCGTTCACGAACACGCGCAGCGGCTCGGTCATGGGACCTTGACGAGGCGCGGCGCCTTGAGCGCGGCGGTCACCTCGAGGCGCCCGCGCGCGCTGGCCCTCAGGTAGTCCACGAGCGCGTCGAGGTCCACGAGGTTGAGCTCCTCGCGCGTCGCGTCCTCGGCCAGCGAGACGCCGTCGCCGCCCGCCGCGAGGAAGTCGCTCATCACCACGCGGTACCGCCGACGGTCATCGAGCCGCGAGCCATCCGCCATCGTCACGCGCCGGAGCCGTGCGCCCCTGGCGCCGGCCGCGTCGAACTCCAGCCGCACGCCGCTCACGTGGTATCGCACGCCGCTGCCGCCCACGAGCCCCTCGAAGTACGTGCGCAGCGCGTCGCCGCGCACGGTCATCACCACGAGCCGGTTCGCGAAGGGCTGCACCTCGTACAGGTCGCCCCACGTCACGGGTCCCGCGCGGAGCCCCGTGCGGATGCCGCCGTTGTTGGTCACCGCGACGTCGCCCTTGCCCGCGACGCGATGCGCGTCGGCGATGAGGTTGCCGAGCGCATATTGGTCCCCGTCGCGCGGCAGCGGAGCGCCGAGCTGCACCACCACCGCGCTCACCAGCGGCGCCACCGCGTCGGTCGCGCGCCGCACGACGGCGGCGATCGCGGCCTCGGGCGTGACGCTGTCGCTCACCACGGGCCGCACCTCGGGCCGGGCGGCGGGCAGGCGTGGCCCGTCGAACGGCAGGTCGATGACCCCGATCGCGCGGCCGCTCGCCCGCGCCTGCACGATGGGGATGCCGTTCGCCACCGTCCGGATCTCCGAGTGCGTGTGGCCGCTCACGATGGCATCGAGCACCCCGGGGCCGGTCGCATTCGCGAGGTCGAAGATCGCGCCCTCGCACTGGTCAGGGTCGCTGCGGTCGCAGAAGCCGCCGAGGTGCGCGACGAGCACCACCACCTGCGCGCCCCGCGCCCGCAGCGCCCGCGCGCGCGCCGTCACCACCGGCACGGGCGGCGCGAACCGGAGGTCCCAGACGTTCTTCGGCATCGTCGTGTGCGGCGTCGCCGGGTCCGCGATCCCCACCACCCCGACCCTCACGCCCCCGACCGTGATCACCGTGTCATCCGGGATCCACGGCACGTCACTGCCGTCGGCGTACGTCACGTTCGCGCCGAGGATGGGCGAGTGGAGCCCGGCCATCCGCGCGCGCAGCGTGTCCTGGCCCCAGTCGAACTCGTGGTTGCCGAGCGCGCCTGCGGCGAACCCGAGCGTATTGAGGAGTTCCACCACCGGGCGTCCGTACGCGAGGTTCGAGGCGGGCGTCCCCTGGAAGAGGTCGCCGCCGTGGAGGAGGATCGCCACGCAGCCGGGCGCGCACTCGCGCGCGGCGCCGTGCAGCGCCGTCGCCATCTCCGCCGCTCCGCCGCGGTTCCCGGCGTTGCCCTCGGGACGCTTCACGAGCGCGCCGTGGAAGTCGTTCACCGCGAGCACCCGCAGCGAGCGGTGCGGCGGGAGCAGCTGCCAGTTCTCCACGAAGTAGTCGGCCGGCCGCAGCACCCCGCGCTTCCGCACTTCGTCCACCATCAGCTCGCGCACCTCGGTGGGCGACTCGTACACCACGCGCGCGCCGCGGAGCATGTCGTACCCGCCACCACCGTTCGCGCGATAGTTGTTGATCGCCACCGTGAAGCTGTCGGTGTCGGCGATCGGCCGTCCCTTGATGGTGAGGCTCGTGATGCGCCGACCGATCGGACGCGCGAGGTCGATCACGTAGTCGGCGCCGGCCAGCACGTCGTAGTTGTAGCCGGGGATGCGGCGGTCGGGGGCGAAGGTGGGCGGGCCCGCTGAGTCGAACCGCACGACGTAGTAGCGCGCGCTGTGCTCGAGGAAGGCGCGCACCTGTGCGCCCGAGAGGCGCACGGCGCGCAGCGTGTTGTCGTACGGGTAGAGCTGCGCGATCTGCGCCACGGTCACGGGCCCCGGCGGCAACACCACGTCGAGCGCGAACGCCGAGGCCACGCTGAGGTCGGCACCGGTGGCCTGGCGCTGGACCTCCTGGATGAAGTCGATGAGCGGCACGTCCCGGAGCCGCGCCGAGTCGGTGCGCCAGAGGGTGTCGGTGCGGCCGATGACGGTGAGGGCGTACCGCGTCGCCGCCGCGTGCGCACGCGCGACGGCCGAGACCACCGCCCGCGACTCCGCGCGGCCCGCCACCGGCACCACCACGCTCGACTTGCGCTCCACGCGCCACGGCGGGCCCGGGCCATCCGCGGGCTCCGCGCGCCGCATGACCAGCGTCGCCACCGCCACGCTCGTCGCCCAGTTGCGCGGCTGCACGAGCAGCACGCCGTTGATCACGGTATCGGCCACCTCGCGGTGCGAGTGGCCGTAGACGATCAGGTCGATCCCCGGCACCTCGCGCGCCACGCGCGCCATCGGGTTCTCGCTCGCGCGGCCCGTGGCGAGCGTGTCGTAGCTCGACTCCTCGCCGAGGCCCGCGTGCCCGACGACGACCACCAGGCCGGCGCCGGCGGCACGCGCCGCGCGCACCTGCGCCGGCAGCGCGGCGACGATGTCCGTGATCTCGAGTCGGCCCGCGAGGTGGTCGCGGTCCCAGACCGCGGCGCCCGGGTTCGTGGCGCCGATGATGGCGACCTTCACCCCCGCGCGCTCCACGGTGACCTGCGCGGGGAAGGGCGCGCCCCCGTCCAAGCGCCTCGTGTTCGTCGCCAGGAAGGGGAAGCGCGCGCCCCGGCGCGCGCGGTCGAACAGATCGAGTCCGTAGTTGAACTCGTGATTCCCGGCCGCCGCCGCGTCGTAGCGCATCCGGTTCATCGCGGCGATCACCGGGCTCGGTGCGAGCGAATCGATCCGCGCCGCGACGAACGTCATCGCATTGCCCTGGAGGAGGTCGCCGGCGTCCACGAGCACCACCCGGCCCGGAGCCGCGCGGCGCAGCGAGTCCACCACCGTCGCGGCACGGGCGAGCCCGCGGGCAGGGTCGGGCGCGTTCAGGAAGTAGTCCCACCCGCGGAGGCGGCCGTGCACGTCGGTGGTGGCCGCGACCTTCAACTCGACCCGGGACTGGGCCCCCAGTGGGCCCGCGCCCGGGAGGGTCGCCGAGACGACCAAGGCGGACAGCATCGCGGCGGGGGTGACGCCCCGTATCTTCCGGCGTGGCATGACGAAAGCTAGCCCTCGCCCCCCGGCCCGTGGGAGTGCGCGGCGGATCCCGGGCCGTGACACCCCCGAGACTTTGCCGGGCGCGCCCGACGCCGCATCTTCAAGGGATGGGAATCCTGTCCGAGCGCGTCAGCGGCATCGCATGAGACCGCTCATCATCGGCATCGCCGGGGGTTCGGGCTCGGGCAAGTCCACCGTGGCCCGGCGCGTCGCCGACGCGCTCGTCGGCGCCCAGGTCGCGTTCCTCGACATGGATGCCTACTACCGCGACCACCGGCACCTCACGATGGAAGAGCGCCGGCGCGTGAACTGGGACCACCCGGACGCCTTC
>JAOUHR010000241.1 GCA_029884515.1 Gemmatimonadota bacterium | reverse complement strand
GTGGCGTCCAGGCCGGCGCCCGCCGGGAAGTCGGAGCGGCTGCTCGCGATCCGGGGTGAGCTGCCCACGCTGCTCGAGCGCGACGGGGCCTTCACGCGCGCACCGCAGCAGCGCCAGCTCTACGAGCTCCTCGAACAGCTCGGCGGCCGCGCACCCGTCGCACACCTCCTCAAGCAGCTGGGCTGCTCGAGCTCCGTGGCCACGGGCCTCGTGAAGCGCGGCCTCGCGACGATCGAGGAAGAGGGCCGCGCGCGCGATCCCTTCGCCACGCGTGCCGTGCAGGCGCCGCCCGCGGTGACACCGACGGCAGCGCAGCGCGCGGCGCGCGAAGCGATCCTCGCCGGCGCGCCGGGCGCGGCCTTCCTGCTCCACGGGATCACCGGGAGCGGCAAGACGCTCGTCTACCTCCAGGTGCTCGAGCAGGTCGTACACCGGGAAGGGAAGAGCGCGATCGTGCTCGTGCCCGAGATCGCCCTCACGCCGCAGGCGGTGGACCGGTTCCGCGCGGTGTTCGGCGACCTGGTGGCGGTGCTCCACTCCGGCCTCTCCGACGGCGAGCGGCTCGACGCCTGGCGCGCCCTCGAGCGCGGCGAGAAACGGGTCGCCGTGGGGGCGCGGTCGGCGGTGTTCGCGCCCTGCCGCGACCTCGGTGCGATCATCGTGGACGAGGAGCACGAGGGGAGCTACAAGCAGGGGGAGACGCCGCGCTACCACGCGCGCGACGTCGCGCTCGTGCGCGCCCGGGAGTCGGGTGCGCGCTGCGTGCTCGGCAGCGCCACGCCGAGCCTGGAGAGCTGGAAGAACGCCGCCGACGGACGCATCATGCTGCTCACACTCCCCGACCGCGTGGGCGGCGGTGCCCTGCCGCAGGTGCGCGTGGTGGACCTCCGGCAGGAGCTCCGGGTGTCGCCGCCGGACGAGAAGGCGAGGCGACTCGTGCTCAGCGCCGCGCTCGAGGCGGGCCTCCGCGACCGGCTCTCGCGCGGCGAGCAGAGCATCCTCCTGCTCAACCGGCGCGGCTACGCCTCGTTCGTGCAGTGCGAGGGCGGGCACGTGGCCACCTGCCCGAACTGCTCGATCTCGCTCACCTACCACCGCACCCCCGAGCGGCTCGTCTGCCACTATTGCCTGCACCAGGAGCCGGCGGTGCGCACCTGCGCGGACTGCGGCCTGCCGATGGCGCGCCAGCGCGGGCTGGGCACGCAGCAGGTGGAGCGCCTCCTCGCGGAGCGGCTCCCCACGGCGCGCATCGCGCGGATGGACATCGACACCACGAGCGGGAAGTGGGCGCACACGGCGATCCTCGACCGCGTCGCTTCCGGCGCGGTGGACATCCTCCTCGGCACGCAGATGATCGCCAAGGGACTCGACTTCGCGAACGTGACGCTCGTGGGCGTGATCGACGCCGACGTGGGCATCAACCTCCCCGACTTCCGCGCGAGCGAGCGCGCCTTCCAGCTCCTGAGCCAGGTGGCGGGCCGTGCGGGCCGCGGACCCAAGGGGGGTGAGGTCTTCATCCAGACGCGCGTGCCCACGCACCACGCCGTGCGCCACGCGGCCACGCACGACTACGCGGCCTTCGTCGCCGAGGAGTTGCCCGCGCGCGAGAGCCCGGCGTACCCCCCCACGGTGCGGCTCGCGCACGTGGTGGTGAGCGGCCTCGACGAGGCCGCCGTCGCCGAGTTCGCGAAGGTCGTCACCGCGTGGCTCGAGGCGGCGAACGCACGATTCACGCTCGGCCTCACCGTGCTCGGCCCCGCCCCCTGCCCGATCGAGCGCATCAAGGCGCGTTGGCGCTGGCACGCCATCGTGAAGTCGGCGAGGGTCTCGCCCCTCACGCGCGTGCTGCGTGGCCTGATGAGCGGCGTGTCGCTCCCCTCGGCGCATGACCTGCGGCTCGTGGTGGACCGCGATCCGGTGGCGTTGCTCTGAGCGACCGGCGATCTTTCCCCGCATGAAAGAGAGCATCCCCCTCGCCTCGAACGCGCGCGAGCGCTTCCTGCTCGCGATCGCGGACGTGGTGCCCGAGGCCCGGCTCGCCGAGATCCACCTCTTCCCGCCCATCCGGCAGGGGCCGGTGGAGACGGGCGTGGCCGTGGTCGCCGCCGAGCCGATCGTGGACGACGGGGAGCGCGACCGCCACGTGGTCTTCAGCGCGCGCTACCGCTGGACGCGGAAGGGCCCCGACCGCGGCAAGTGGGAGAGCGAGGTGATCGCCGAGGCGGACGCGCCGCTCGTGACCGTGGATGCGGTCGTGCGCGGCGTGCAGGAGCGCGCGAACGAGGCGGTCCTCCCCGACCGCCTGAGCGGCGACGAGGCCCGCGCCCTCATCACGGACGCCCGGTGCCGGACGACCCCGTAGTCGAGCGCTTCGTCGGCTACCTGCGCGAGCACAACCTGCCCGTCACGGCGCAGCGGCTCGCCATCGCCGACGTGCTCCTCACCTCCGACCGCCACCTCTCGGCCGAGGAGGTGGCGTCCGAGGTCTCCGCACGCGGCCGGAAGGTCGGCACGGCGACCGTCTACCGCGCGATCGACACGCTCGTCGAGAGCGGCCTGCTGGTCGAGCGCGATTTCGGCGAGGGGTTCCGCCGCTTCGAGCCCGCCCGCGACATCCCACACCATGAGCACCTGGTCTGCACGCAGTGCGGCAAGGTCGAGGAGTTCCGAGATGAACGGCTGGAACGCATGACCACGCTCGTCGCGGAGTCGCGCGGGTTCGCACGCCAGCGCCATCGCCTCGTGATCCACGGGGTGTGCAAGGAGTGCCAGGGCGGGAGCGTGCGCTGATGGAGGGCTCCGCCGGGTCGCTCGGGCTCTTCATCGCGTTCAGCGCGGGGCTCCTCAGCTTCCTGAGTCCCTGCGTGCTGCCGCTGGTGCCGAGCTACATCACCTTCATCACGGGGATGACGCTCGAGGACCTGCAGCAGAAGCGGCACGAGACGCTGCTCCACGCCCTCGTCTTCGTCTGCGGCTTCACCCTGATCTTCGTCGCGCTCGGCGCCGGGGCGACGCTCTTCGGGCAGGTGATGCTGCGGAACCGCGACCTGATCAGCCGCGTGGGGGGCGCGCTGGTGATCCTGTTCGGGCTCTACCTGCTCGGCGTGTTCAACCTGGGCTTCCTCGCCCGCGACACCCGGCTCCACCTGTCGAGCAAGCCGCTCGGCTACCTTGGCACGCTGATGGTGGGCATCGCGTTCGGGGCGGGGTGGTCGCCCTGCATCGGCCCGATCCTGGGGGCGATCCTCACGATGGCGGCGAACGAGGGCGACCTGCGGCGCGGCATGGTGCTCCTGGGCGCCTATTCGCTCGGACTCGCCGTGCCCTTCCTGCTCGCCGCGGTGATGGTGGAGCGGTTCCTGGCGGTGTTCGCGAAGCACCGCCACCGCATGATCTGGGTGAACCGGTTCGCCGGGGTGCTGCTGGTGTTCGTCGGCGTGCTCATGGTCACCAACCGGTTCACGATGCTGGCCACCTGGCTTCAGGCGTTCACGCCGGACTTCATCCTCGAGAGGATCTGAGAGGCAGACGGCAGACGGTGGACGGTGGAGTGGGGGGGGAAATAGACGCGGGGCCCGGGCGCGTTCCCGGACCCCGCGTCTGCATTCTCCGACTGGTCCTGCCGAGCCGCCCTAGAACTTGATGCCGAGGACGACCGGGACGTAGTTGACCGACGCGCCGTCGGCTTGGATCGAGACGTACTTCACCTCGGTGAACCAGCTGCGGCTCCCCATCGTGAAGTCGAAGCCGATGCCGCCGTTGAACGCCAGGTCGGTCGACGATGCGTCGCCGAAGCCCGTGATGGTGGCCTTGGAGTTGATCATGCCCAGGCCGCCGAGCACGTAGGGCTTGAGGCCGCTCTCCGTCGCGATCGGGTACACGATGTTCGCGATGCCGCCGATGAGCATCCAGTTGCCGTCAACGCCACTCGGGAGCCCGTAGCGGCTCAGGTCGACGTTGATGCGGAGGTTGAGCTTCTCGCCGAGGCCCGTGGACCACTGGCCGCCAACGATGAAGCCGAGGTCGGCGGCGTCGCCGAAGTCACCCATCGGGGCAGAGATGCCGCCGCTGAGCCCGAAGTGCGACGTCTTGGCCATCTGGGCCTGGGACGCCGTGGCGGCGACTGCGACGAGCAGGGTTGCGGCGACGAGGCCGCGAATCGAACGGACGAGCATGGTTCTCACTCCGGAGAAAGGGGTGGTCACTCGAGCCGACTATCCGGCCTGTCCCGGAGACGAACAACCGCTGTCCAAGTCACGTCCAGCTGGCCCCGAGATGATCCGAAGTGGTGGTGGGAGCGAGACTTCCCGGTCCCCCATCCATGAGTCAACG
>JAOUHR010000240.1 GCA_029884515.1 Gemmatimonadota bacterium | reverse complement strand
CCTCGCCCACCACCTCGCCGGGCCCGAGCGTGGCGATGCGGACGGAGGTGCGGTCCTCACTGCTCTCGATCGCGATGTTCCCCTCGAGGATCACCCAGAGCGAGTGGCGGGGCTCGCCGACGCCGAAGAGGAGCTGGCCAGGCTCGTAGACGGTCTCGACGCCGGCCTTGGCGAGGTGCCAGAGCTGCTGCTCGGCGACGCCGGCGAAGAAGGGGAGCTCGGAGAGGTCGACGGAAGGCATGGTGAGAAGGAAACTAGCGCGAAAGCCCGGGGCGGGGACGCGGGCACATTCCCCCGCTGCAGCGCAGGGAGTACCTTCGCCCGCTCCCCTTCGATCCGAGCCCAGCCATGCCCACTCGCCGTGACTTCCTGAGCACCGCCGCCGCGGCGGGTGCCGCGAGCCTCCTGCCGCGCGATGCCGCCGCCGCGCCGGCCGCCCTGCCGTCGGCGGGCACCCGGCGCGCGCGCCCCGTCGTCGTCGGCTCGAGCAACGGCATCCGCGGCGTGAAGCTCGCCTACGACCGGATCGCGGCCGGCGACGACACGCTCGACGCGATCATCGCCGGCGTGAACATCACCGAGCTCGACCCCGACGACCAGTCCGTCGGACTCGGCGGGCTCCCGAACGCCGAGGGCGTGGTGCAGCTCGACGCGAGTTGCATGCACGGCCCCACGCGCCGCGCCGGCGCGGTGGGGTGCCTCGAGGACATCGCCACGCCGAGCCTCGTGGCCAAGGCGGTGATGGACTACACCGACCACGTGATGCTGGTGGGCGAGGGGGCGCGGAAGTTCGCGATCGAGATGGGCTTCAAGCCGCAGGACCTGCTCACCGAACGGTCGCGCCAGGACTGGCTCCGCTGGAAGTCGCGGCTCAACGCGAACGACGCCTACCTCGACCACGACGCCGACGTCGCGATCAAGTTCACCACGGGTACGATCAACATGAACGCGGTGAACGCCGGCGGGGACATCAGCTCGGTGACGACCACGAGCGGGATGGCGTGGAAGGTGCCGGGGCGGGTGGGTGACTCGCCGATCGTCGGGGCGGGGCAGTACTGCGACAACCTCGTGGGCGCGGCGGGCTCCACGGGGCGCGGCGAGGCGAACATCAAGGTCTGCGGCGCCTTCCTCACGGTGGAGTTCATGCGGCAGGGGCTCGCGCCGGCGCAGGCGGCGCTCAAGACCCTCGAGCGGATCGTCGCGATGACGGAGGCGCGGCTGCTCGACGCGCGGGGACGGCCCCGGTTCGACATCCAGTTCTACGCGGTGGCGAAGGACGGCCGGTACGGCGGCGCGACGCTCGTCGACGGGGCGAGCTTCGCGGTGTGCGACGAGCGGGGGCCGCGGCTGGAGAAGTGCGTGGCGCTGTACCAGCGGGGCTGAGCGGCGCCCGGCGCGCCGGCCCTACGTACCCGGAGAGCCCGGGCCCTTCCGCGTCCCGAACGCCCGGGCGGCGGCGCTCACCTGGTCGGCGGCGGCGACGAGCGCGTTGGCCGCGGCCGCGATCTCCTCCGTGCTGGCGCTCTGCTCCTGGCTCGCCGCCGCCACGTCGTGCATCGCGTGCGCGAAGCTGGTGGTGCCGGCGGTGAGCGAGTCGAGCTTCTGCGTGATCTCCGCGGCGAGCGCGTTCCCGGCCGCGGCGGTCGTCGCCATGGTGGTCGCCCACTGGTCGGCGGCGTCCACCGCGACCTCCACCTGCGTGAAGGTCTGGCGGCCGTGCTGCGTCGCCGTGCGCACGGTCTCCACCGCCGTGAGCGAGCGCACGCTCGTCTCGCGGGCGGTCTCCATCTGCGCGATCAGCTCCTGCATCAGCCGGTCGGTGCGCTCGGCGGCCTCGGTGGCGTTCTGGGCGAGCCGGCGCACCTCGTTCGCGACCACCGTGAACCCCTCGCCCTGCTCGCCGGCGCGGGCGGCCTCCATCGCCGCGTTGAGCGCGAGGAGCTTGGACTGCCGGGCGATCTTCTGCACCAGCGCCACGAAGCCGCGGATCTCGTCCGACGCCGCGGCGAGGAGGTCGGTGGCGCGGGCGCTCGCCTGCACGTCGGCGACGAGCGCGTCGAGCCGGCGCGCGCTCTCGTCGAGCAGCTCATGACTCTCGGAGGCGAGCGTCTTGATCCGCTGGTTGCGGGCGATGCCGTCCGCCGCCCCGGCGGAGACGTTGGCGGCGAGCGTGTTGAGCCGGGACGCGTCCACCGAGAGCAGGCGGATGGTGTCGGCCATGTCGGTGGACTGCAGGCTCAACGTGCTCGCCGTCTCGGCGATGGCGGAGGCGGCCTGCGCCATGTGCTCGGTGCCGCCCGTGATCTCGTTGGAGCGGCGCACGGTCTCGGACGCGTTCGAGCCCATGAGGCCGGCGAGCTCGCCGAGCTCGTCGGACATGCGACCCATGGCGCGGGCGAGCCGGCCGAGCTGGCCGCCCTGCGCCGTGCCGGCGACGCGCTGCGAGAGGTCGCCGTCGGCCATCGCCTCGGCGACGTCGGCGAGGTCGCTGATCTCCTGCCCGATGTGTGGGGAGACGAAGAACCGGACCACCAGGGCCGCGGACGAGACGGCGAGCGTCGCGGCGAGGCCGACGAGCACCCAGAGCCCGGCGGCGGTGAGCGACTCGGCCAGGGCGCCCCAGCCGAGGATGAGCACCAACGCGAAGAGGGAGACACCCCCGATGGCCGCCCAGACGGTGAGCCGGTCGATGGAGTGGGAGCGGTCCGGCTCGCCGGCCGCGCCGTCCGTGTTGGTAACTCCTGTCGGCTCGGCTAGATTGGTCAGATTCCCATCCACAGACGATGACTGCACCCGTTGAGCCGATCGGCTACGAGCCGTCGGCAGTCGAATCGCGCTGGCGGCAGCGCTGGGCGGAGCGCGGCACGCACCAGGCCGATCTCGCGCACGGGGCGCGTCCGTTCTACGCCCTGATGATGTTCCCGTACCCGTCGGCCGAAGGCCTGCACGTCGGGAACCTCTTCGCGTTCACCGGTTGTGATATCTACGCACGATTCCAGCGCCTGCAAGGGCACACGGTGTTCGAGCCGCTGGGGTACGACGCGTTCGGGATCCACTCGGAGAATTTCGCGCTCAAGGTGGGCGTGCACCCGATGGAGCTGATCCCGCGGAACATCGCGAACTTCCGCCGCCAGCTCGACCGCGCGGGCCTGATGGTGGACTGGACGCACTCGGTCGACACGACGGACCCCAGCTACTACAAGTGGACGCAGTGGGTCTTCCTGCAGCTCTACAAGCAGGGGCTCGCGTACAAGAAGGCGGCGGCGGTGAACTGGTGCCCGTCGTGCAAGACGGTGCTCGCCAACGAGCAGGTCGAGAACGGCCACTGCGAGCGCTGCGGCACCGCGGTGGAGCAGCGCGTCCTCGAGCAGTGGTTCTTCCGCATCGCCGACTATGCGCCGCGGCTGCTCGAGAACCTCGAGACGCTGGACTGGAGCGAGACCACGCGGCAGGCGCAGCGGAACTGGATCGGCCGCTCCGATGGCGCGCGGCTGCGCTTCCGCGTGTTCGACCCGCGCACGGTCGCCGGGAGCGCCGAGGTCGCGGTGACCTCCGAGGCGACCGTCGGCGGCACGGAGATCGAGGTCTTCACCACGCGCCCCGACACGATCTTCGGCGCGACCTACGTGGTGCTCGCGCCCGAGCATCCGCTGGTGGACCGGCTGACGACGTCCGAGCAGCGCGCGGCGGTGGACGCCTACCGCGCGCGCGCGGCCAGGCAGGACCTCATCACGCGCAAGACCACCAGGGAGAAGTCGGGCGAGCCCACCGGCGCGTTCGCCCTCAACCCCGCGAACAACGAGCTGATCCCCATCTGGATCGCCGACTACGTGCTGATGGAGTACGGCACGGGCGCGATCATGGCGGTGCCCGGGCACGACGAGCGCGACTTCGAGTTCGCGACGAAGTTCGGGCTCCCGATCGTGCGCGTGGTGGCGGGGCCGGGCGAGGACGCGCGCACCCGGCTGGCCGAGGGGCCGCACCTCGGCGACGGCGTGCTGGTGAACTCCGCCCAGTTCGACGGCCTCGGCGTCACCGAGGGGGTCGCGCGGATCACCGCGTGGCTGGCGACGCAGCATTCCGCCCAGGCGGTGACCAACTACCGCCTGCACGACTGGTGCATCTCGCGGCAGCGCTACTGGGGCCCGCCGATCCCGATCATCTACTGCGACGCCTGCGGCACGGTGCCGGTGCCGGAGGCGGACCTGCCGGTGGTGCTGCCGAACGTCGCGGACTTCCGGCCCGACGACTCCGGCGTCTCGCCGCTCGCGCGCCACGAGGCGTGGTACCGCGTGCCCTGCCCGGCGTGCGGGAAGCCCGCGCGCCGCGAGACCGACG
>JAOUHR010000239.1 GCA_029884515.1 Gemmatimonadota bacterium | reverse complement strand
GTTCGGGGTGCTGCCGCCCATCGCGAAGCTCACGCGCGAGCAGGCGATGTACTACTTCCTCTCCGGCTACACCGCGAAGCTCGCCGGCACGGAGCGGGGCGTCACCGAGCCGCAGGCGACCTTCTCGGCCTGCTTCGGCGCCGTCTTCCTCGTCTGGCACCCCACCAAGTACGCCGAGATGCTCGGCGCGCTGCTCGACGAGCACAAGGCGCAGGTCTGGCTGGTGAACACCGGCTGGAGCGGCGGCGCCTACGGCACCGGCGCGCGCATGAAGCTCGGCTACACCCGCGCGATGGTGCGTGCCGCGCTCGCCGGCAAGCTCGAGGGCGTGAAGACGGTCACCGACCCGGTGTTCGGCCTCCACCTCCCCGCGGCCATCGAGGGCGTCCCCACCGAGATCCTCCAGCCGCGCAATACCTGGAAGGACGGTGCGGCCTACGACGCGCAGGCGAAGAAGCTCGCCGGGATGTTCGTGGAGAACATCAAGAAGTTCGGGACGGCGGTGTCGAAGGACATCCTGGGAGCGGGGCCGAAAGGCTGAGGTGTGAGGTGTGAGGTGTGAGGTGTGAGGAACGGCGGTGCGCGCGAGGGAATGGTCCTCCGCCCACCGCCGTTCGCCCTTACCTTACACCTCCCATCTCCCATCTCACACTTGCAGGAAATGCCGACCCTCCGCGACCCACTCTGGAACAACATCCGCGTCGACGGCCCGTACTTGCGGCTCGTCGACTCGACCCCGTTCCAGCGGTTGCGCTACGTCCGGCAGTTGGGCTTGGCGCACCTGGTCTATCCCGGCGCGACGCACACGAGGTTCGAGCACGCCCTCGGCGCCTACCACCTCGCGCGCCAGACGGTGCGGGTCCTTGGCGAGGGCGGCGCGCTGGACGCCCTCGGCGCCGACGAGGGCGAGATCGTCGTCGCCGCCGCGCTCCTGCACGACATCGGGCACTACCCCTTCTCCCACGCGCTCGAGGAGATCGGCGTCCCGCACCACGAGGCCGTCGCCGCGCCCCTCCTCTGCGAGGGCGCGCTCGCCGACATCCTCCGCGCCGACTTCGCCCCCGACGCCCCCGAGCGCATCCTCGCCCTCGTCCGCGGCACGAGCCGGTCGCCGCTGCAGGGGCTCATCTCCGGCTCCATCGACCTCGACAAGATCGACTACCTGAAGCGCGACGCGATGATGTGCGGCGTCGCCTACGGCGAGATCGACGTGGACCGGCTCCGGCACGCGCTCGTCCTGGTCACCGACCCGGGCTCGGGGCGGCTCGGCATCGGCCTCCGCGAGAAGGGGCTCTCGGCGCTCGAGTCGCTCCTCTTCGCCAAGTACCAGATGTACCGCAACGTCTACTGGCAGCACGCCGTGCGGAGCGCGACGGCGATGTACAAGCGGCTGGTGGAGGACGCGCTCCGCGCCGGGCACCTCGAGGCCGCGGCGCTCGCGTCATACACGGACGAGGGGATCCTGCACGCGATGGAGGCCGCGGGCGCGGGGCCGCTCCTCGACGCCATCCGCCACCGCCGGCTCTTCAAGCGCGCGATGGAGATGCCCGCCGCCGAGCTCGCCGGCACCGACCTCGAGTGGGTCTCCTCCGATCGCGACCGCACCCGCGCCGCCGAGGATGCGCTCGCCCGCGCCCACGGCGTGGAGCCGGGCGAACTCCTGCTCGACTACCCCAGCAAGGAGCGGATGCTCGGCCTCGACCTCCCGCTCCTCGCGAAGGACGGCTCCGTGCGCCACGTGACCGACGCGGGGATCGCCGGCGCGATCAACCTCCCGATCCTCGCGGAGGAGCTCTACCAGTCGGCGCGGTGGCTCCGCGTCTTCACGGCGGAGCGGCGCGAGATCCCGCGGCAGGTGGTGCTGGAGGCGCTGGCCAGGGCCTGAGCCCGGCCTCAGCCCTCGACCGGCTTCCGGTGCTTCCCGTGCGCCTCGGCCAGCAGCCGCCCGATCCCGCGGTAGAACTGCGCGTCGGCGCTCTTCCCTTCCTCCGCCATCGCGAGCGCACAGCGCTCCAGCGCGTAGAGGATGTTGCCGAGGTAGAGCTCGGAGATCGAGCCGACGGTCTCCGGGACGTCGTCAGTCATCCAGGGTGCCGTCGAGCCCGTCCACCTGGATCACGATCGCCGTGATGTTGTCGAGGCCGCCGCGCCCGTTGGCCTCGGCGATGAGCGTGTCCACGATCCGGCCCGGCCCCGACCGCGCGAGCAGCAGCTGCTGCAGCCGGCGGTCGTCCACCATCCCCGTGAGGCCGTCCGAGGCGAGCAGGAAGACGTCGCCCGGCTTCGCCTCGCCCGCGTAGATGTCCGCCTCGACCTCCTCGCTCGCGCCCACGCAGCGCGTGATCACGTTGCTGTAGGGGTGATAGCGCGCCTGCTCCGGCGTCAGGAGCCCCGCGTCCACCTGCTCCTGCACGTAGGAGTGGTCCTTCGTGATCTGCGTGAGGCCGCCATCGCGGAGGAGGTAGACGCGTGAGTCGCCGATCTGGCCGATCAGGTACCCAGTGTCGGTGAGCACCATCACCGACGCGGTCGTGCCCATTCCCTGCTTGTCCACCTCGGCGAGCATCCGATCGTAGATCGCACGATTCGCGTCGCGGAGGGACTGGGCGACCGTCTCCCGCGAGGCGGGTTCCTGCACGTCCTTCAGGAGGAGGAGCTGCCGGGCGACGATCTGCACCGCCATCTCGCTCGCCACCTCGCCCGCCGCGTGCCCGCCCATCCCGTCGGCGACGACGAAGACGCCCCGGACCTCGTCGGCCTCGGCGAAGAAGTTGTCCTCGTTGCCGGAGCGGACGATCCCGACGTCCGTGCGAGCGCCCACTTTGATCTGCACCTGGTCAGCGCCCCACGAACAGGAGGAGTCCTAGGACGCCGACACCGGCGCCGGCGATGGTCACGACGAGCGCGATCACGGTCGCGCAGCCCTTCTTCTTCGCGTCGGGGACGGCAGGAACCGTCACCTTCGGTGCACCCGCGGCCCTGCCTCCCTGCGCACGTGCCTTGATCGCCTCGACGTTCACGGCGGCGATCGCCCGTGTGCCCGCGATCTCGCCCGCCGCCACGACGGCCGGCCGGAACCGCATCTTGATCCCGCCGAACCGGAGGTCCGGCGCTCCCTCGATCCTGTGCTCGCCCTCCACCCGGCGCCCGCCGACGTAGGTGCCGTTGGTCGAGCCCTGATCCACAACGTACCACCCGTCGGGACGCTTCTGCAGCTTGGCGTGGGAATCGGAGATCGAGTCGTCCCGGATGGCGATGTCGTTGTGCTCGCCGCGCCCGATGTTCGTGAGCGCGGAATGCAGCTCGAACTTGGTGCCCTTGAGCGGTCCCTCCGCGATCACCTCGAGCACCGCGAGCGGCTGGCGCGTCGGCTGGCGCGCGGTGGACGACACCGGGGCGGCGGGGGCGGCGGGAGGCGCGGCGGCCGACGGCGCCGGGCTGGGCACCGTGGGAGGCTCCACGATCGGCGCGGGGGCCTCCGGCGCGGCGGCCGCCGGACGAGCGGCGGGCGGCATCGCAGGCCTGACCGGCGGCGGCGGCGCCGGCACCGCGGAGGAGACGGCCGTGGGCGCGATCGCCGGCGGTGGCGGTGGAGCGGCCGTCTGCGCGGGCGGCGGTGCGCCGGGGCGCGGCATCGCGGGCATCCCCATCTGCGTCGCCGCGAGCGAGGCCTTCGCGGGTGGCGACTGCGCCGTCGCAGGCGCGGTCTTCGGCACGTCCGCGTAGAAGCGGAACTCCTCCGTCCCCATCTTGATCACGTCGCCGCGGCCCAGCGTCTGCTCCGCAACCACCCGCGACCCATTCACCCAGACGCCGTTGGTGCTGTGGTCCCGCAGCAGGTAGCCGGAGTCGCCCGCCACGATGCTCGCGTGGCGCCGCGAGATCTCGCTCGACGCGATCACGATCGTGTTCCCCACCTCGCGCCCGAAGGTGAGCTCCGTCTCGGGCACCGGATACTCGCGCCCATCCACCAGGGAGACGAGCCGGCCGCCGGTGGCCGACGTCGGTCGCTTCGGCGGCGCGGCCCCGGCCTGCTGGACGAGCTGCGCGACCTCGGCCGCGCTCACGAAGGCGGTGTTGCCGCCCTGCTTGTCCTCGCCCACGCGGAGCTCATGACCGGAGATCTCCACGCGGTCGCCGTGCAGGAGGGGAGTGGGTTCGACCCCGAGTTGCACGCCGTTCACCAGCACCACGGCGTCCGGTGAGCCCCGCCGGATCGACACCCCGGAGTCCTGCGTGAGCACCACGGCGCGGCTGGTCGGATCGCCACTGGGGAGGCGGATCCCGGCGCCATCGAACGCGCCGATGGTCACCTCACCCGCAGCGAGCGGGAATAGCCGG
>JAOUHR010000238.1 GCA_029884515.1 Gemmatimonadota bacterium | reverse complement strand
CCGCCGCCACCAGCGCCACCGAGACGATCCCGCCGGCGATCACCCGGTTGCGACGCACACGCCGGCGCGGCGGCGTGGCGGCGGCCCCGACGGTTGGCGCAACGGCGGGCGCCGCGGCAGGCGCGGCGGCGGCATCGAGCGCCTGCAGCAGTTCGGAGGCGCCCTGCCACCGGTCCGCCGGGTTCTTCTCGAGGCATCGCATCACCACCGCCTCGAGTGCCGGCGGCACCGCACTGCGGTGCACCGAGAGCGGGTCCGGCTTCTGCGAGAGGTGTCCCGCGACCACCTGTTGCGGGTTCGCGCCGAGGAAGGGCGCGCGGCCCGCGAGCAACTCGTACGCCATCACGCCCACGGCGTAGATGTCCACGCGGTGGTCGATCCCCGGGTCCGCCATCGCCTGCTCGGGCGCCATGTAGGCCGGCGTGCCGAGCGACATCCCCGTGCCGGTGAGCTGGTGCGCCCCGGCATCGCTCACCGCCTTCGCGATGCCGAAGTCCGTGACCATCGCGTGCGAGCCGGCGAGGAGGATGTTCTCCGGCTTGATGTCGCGGTGCACCACGCCGTGCGCGTGCGAATAGGCGAGCGCGTCGGCCACCTCGCGGATGATCCGCACCGCCTCGTCGACCGGGAGCGCGCCGGCCTTCGCGATCCGGTCGCGCAGCGACTGCCCCTCGATGAAGGGCATCACGTAGTAGAGGACGTCGTCCGCGCCGCCCGAGTCGTAGAGCGCGAGGATGTGCGGATGATGGAGCCCCGCCGCGATCTCGATCTCGCGCAGGAAGCGCTCGGCGCCGAGGTTCGCCGCCAGCTCCGGCCGCAGCATCTTCACCGCGACCTGGCGGTGGTGCTTCGTGTCCTCCGCCAGGTAGACCGTCGCCATGCCGCCGGCCCCGATCTGGCGATCGATGCGGTAGCGGTCGGTGAGGGCAGCGGCGAGGCGGTCGAGCGGATCGGGCAACGGGGGTCCTCGGAAGTGACCCAGACAAGGTACGGCGCCGTGTCCGGGCTTCGCGAGTAGCGCGCCACGCAACATTGGGCGATGCTACGAGCGTCACATCGCACCACACCACGAGGTCATCCATGCGCTCCATCATCCGCCTCGGCGCCGTCGCGCTCCTCGCGTCCGCCCTGCCCCTCCACGCACCCGCCGCGCAACAGGCACCGTCCTCCACCGCGTTCACGGCACGCGACGTGTTCGACCTCGAGTGGGTGCGCGACCCGCAGATCTCGCCGGACGGGAAGCGCGTGATCTTCGGTCGCACGGGCTACGACATCATGAAGGACGGCCAGCGTTCCGCGCTCTGGATCGTGAACGCCGACGGCAGCGACCTGCGCGCGCTCATGACGCCCGACCGCCGCGCCGGGTCGCCGCGCTGGTCGCCCGACGGCGGGCGCGTGCTGTTCGTCTCGACCGTGGACGGCAACAGCGAGCTCGTGGTGCGCTGGATGGACTCGGGCCAGGAGGCACGCCTCACCAAGCTGGCCGACGCGCCGGGCGGGCTCGCCTGGTCGCCCGACGGGAAGTGGATCGCGTTCACGATGTTCGTGCCGGCGGAGCCGAAGCCGCTCGTCTCGCTCATCGCGCCGCCGGAGGGCGCCGACTGGGGTCCGCCGCTCAAGTACATCGAGTCGCTCGTCTACCGCGCCGATGGTGAGGGGTACCTGAAGTCCGGGTATCGCCACATCTTCGTGGTCCCCGCCGAGGGGGGCACGCCGCGGCAACTGACGAACGGCGACTACGACCACGGCCCGCCGCACTGGGCGCCCGACGGCAGGAGCATCGTGTTCGGGTCGAACCGGAACCCGGGCGGCGAGTACGATCCGCAGGAGAACGAGATCTACGAGGTGACGCTGGCCACCGGCGCGATCCGGCAGCTCACCCACCGGAAGGGGCCCGATATCACGCCGGCCGTCTCGCCTGACGGCAAGCTCATCGCCTACTCGGGCTACGACGACCGCGAGCAGGGCTACCAGGTCACGCACCTGTACGTGATGAACCGCGACGGCAGCGGCAGCCGGATGCTCGCACCCACGCTCGACCGCGACCTCGCCGACGCGGTCTGGAGCGCCGACGGCACCGGCCTCTACGTGCAGTATGACGACCTGGGCGACACGCGCCTCGCCTTCGTGCCGCTCAACGGCCCGGTGCGGAACCTCGCCGACCGCCTCGGCGGCCTCTCGATCGACCGTCCCTACGGCGGGAGCTCGTTCTCCGTCGCGAACGACGGCCGGTTCGCCTTCACGCTCGCGGGCACCGACCACCCCGCGGACCTCGCCGTGGGCAAGGCGGGCGCGCCGGTGCAGCGGCTGACCAACCTGAACGACGACCTCTGGGCGACGAAGAAGCCCGCGACGGTCGAGGAGATCTGGTACAAGTCGAGCTTCGACGGCCGCCGCATCCAGGGCTGGATCACCAAGCCGGCGCACTTCGACCCGCGCCGGAAGTATCCGCTGATCCTGGAGATCCACGGCGGGCCGTTCGCGAACTATGGCGCCCGCTTCTCCGCCGACAACCAGCTCTACGCCGCGAACGGCTTCGTGGTGCTCTCCACCAACCCGCGCGGCAGCACGAGCTACGGCGAGGAGTTCGGGAACCTCATCCACCACGACTACCCGAACCACGACTACGACGACCTGATGACCGGCGTGGACTCGCTGATCGGCCGCGGTTACATCGCGCCCGACAGCCTCTTCGTGACGGGCGGGAGCGGCGGCGGCGTGCTCACCGCCTGGATCGTCGGCCACACCACGCGCTTCCGCGCGGCGGTGGTCGCCAAGCCGGTGATCAACTGGGAGAGCTTCGTGCTCAACGCCGACGCGCTGCCGTTCTTCGCCCGGTACTGGTTCGGCAAGATGCCGTGGGAGGACCCGGAGTCGTACCGCCGCCGCTCGCCGCTCACCTACGTGGGCCACGTCACGACGCCCACGATGATGATCACCGGCGAGGAGGACTGGCGCACGCCGGCCTCGGAAGCGGAGCAGTTCTACGGCGCGCTCAAGATCCGGAAGGTGCCCACCGCGATGCTGCGGATCCCCGACGCGTCGCACGGCATCGACGAGAAGGGGAGCAACCTGATCGCGAAGGCGATGTACACCATCGGCTGGTTCGACAAGTACCGGAGCCAGCAGCTGCAGCCGGTGCCCTAGCGTGCGCACCGGCACCGGCGGCGGCCCCGCATGAGGATCGTCGCCGGCCAGCGCGCCGGGCGCGACCTGGCGAAGCTCCTGGACGCGCACGTGCGCCCCACCGCGGAGCACGTGCGCGCCGCCCTCCTGGACCTCCTCGCGGACGACCTCAAGGACGCGAGCCTGCTCGAGCTCTTCGCGGGCACCGGCGCGCTCGGCCTCGAGGCGATCTCGCGCGGCGCGCGCCGCTGCGACTTCGTGGAGACACGCGCGTCCAGCCTGCACACGCTGAACGCGAACATCGGGCTGCTCCGCTACAAGAAGCGCACGCGCGTCTTCAAGAAGGACGCCGTGCCCTTCGCCGCCTCGCTCTCCGAGGGCGCGTACGACCTCGCCTTCGCCGACCCGCCCTACGGGTCGCGGATGCTCGACCACGTGATCCGGTCCTGGCAGGCGAAGCGGTTCGCCCGGGTGCTCGCGGTGGAGCATGCGGCGACGCACGACATGACCGGACTGCCCGCCGGCGCCGTGACGCGCGCCTTCGACGATTCAGCGGTCACCATCTACCGGCTCGCACCCGGCTGACGTGCCGACGGGTTGCGGACCGCGCGCCGAATGGCTACCTGAGTCGGGCACGGATCACCGATCACTGCCGCATCCCACCGACGGTTCGCGGCGCCCACCGCCGCCCGACACCCGAACACACGAGGTTCCGCAATGGCTTCCGCCAAGCACGCCGGCCCGATCCCCAAGCTCCCGAACCCGGTCCAGCTCCCGAACGTGGTCGTCACGCGAAGGACCAAGGGCACGTTCCCCGTCCCGCCGTCGCCGACGTTCTACTATGCCGGCATCCAGTCCATCTGGCTCTGGTACGAGGTGCCCCTCTCCACGTTGCGCGCGTACCTCAACCCGCTCGGCATGACGCCCTACAACTTCGGCGGCAAGGGCGCGGTGAACATCAACTTCTTCAACGCCGCGGCGATGTACGGCATGGGTGCGCCCGGCAACCAGGGCATCGGCGGCTTCAATGAGACCGAGGTCAACATCGTCGGCTTCGCGTCGAAGGTCGCGGACAAGGTCCAGCAGGGCATGACGCTGGAGCAGTATCTCACTGCCGGCGACGTCACCAAGCGCATCGGCAACTATCGCGTGTGGGTCGCCTGCGACGACGCCGTGGCGGTGGCCGCCGGACGCCAGGTGTTCATGGAGAACAAGTTCC
>JAOUHR010000237.1 GCA_029884515.1 Gemmatimonadota bacterium | reverse complement strand
CCGAGGAGATTGTGGATCGCGGCGGGGCGCACGACATCCACCGCCCCGAGGGGGAGATGGCAGATGGCGCGCACGAGCTGCTCGAACTGGCTCGTGGGGTGCGCGCGCTCGGAATGGTGATAGGTGTTGTGCGGGCGCGGCGCGAGCTCGTTCACGAGGAGCGTGCCGTCCGTGAGGATGAACATCTCCACCGCGAGGAGACCGGTGATGCCGAGCGCCTCGGCGATCCCGAGGGCGAGGGTGCGCGCCTCCGCCTCGCGGGTGGCGGGGATGCCCGAGGGCGTCACGGCCCAGGTGAGCACGCCGTCGGTGTGGAAGTTGCGCGAGGTGGGGTAGGCGACCGCCATCCCGTCGGCGCGGCGCGCGACGAGGACGCTCACCTCGGTGGCGATGTCGAGGAACGCCTCCACCACGCAGATGGGCACGCGGAGCGACTCGAACGCCGCGCGTCCCTCGTCGGCGGTGCGTACGCGCACCTGGCCGCGGCCGTCGTAGCCGCCCATCGTGCTCTTCACGATCGAGGGCCCGAGCGCGGCGACGGCATCGGCGGCGGTGGCCGCGTGCCGCACGGTGCGGAAGGGGCCGAGCGGGAATCGCTGCTTGGCGAGCCACTCCTTCTGGCGTGCGCGTTCCTGGATGACGTACACCACCTCGACGCCCGGCGAGAGCGGCGCGACGGCGGCCGCCGCCTCGAGCGAGGGGCGCGGGATCTGCTCGATCTCGAGCGTCACCGCGGCGCAGCCGCGCGCCAACTCTGCGGCGGCCTCGGCGTCAGCCCAGGGCGCGGTGATCGTGTGCGTGGCGACCGGGCGCGCAGGGCAGTCGCGCTCGGGATCGAGGATGCGCACCTCGTAGCCCATGGTGCGCGCGGCCATCGCGGTCATCCGGCCGAGCTGTCCGCCCCCGAGGAACCCGATGGTCGCGCCCGGCGGGACGGGCGCGTGGCTCATGACGCGCTCACGTTGCGCTCTTCGCGGTCACGGCAGCGTCTGGCCGCGCACGTCCGCGGCCCGGCTGGCGCGCCACGCGCGGAGCTTCTCGCGCACCTCGGGCCGGTGGGCGCCGACGATCTGGGCGGCGAGGATCGCGGCGTTCGTCGCGCCCGGCTTCCCGATGGCGAGCGTGCCGACCGGCACGCCGGCGGGCATCTGCACGATCGAGAGGAGCGCGTCGAGGCCGTTGAGCGCGGTGGCGGGGATCGGCACGCCGAGCACGGGGATGAGCGTCTTGGAGGCGACCATGCCGGGAAGGTGCGCGGCACCTCCGGCAGCAGCGATGATCACGAGGAGACCGCGCGACTCGGCCGTGGCGGCGTACTCGAACATGAGGTCGGGGGTGCGGTGCGCGGAGACGACCTTCGCCTCGAACGGCACGCCGAGGTGCTGGAGGAGCTCGCAGGCGGGCAGGAGATGCTCGTAGTCGGACTTCGAGCCCATGATCACGCCGACGAGGGGCTTCGCGGATTCGGACATGGGGGAAATATGGGCGCTGGTCACTCGTTCGCCATCGCGATGAGCTTGCGCACCGTGTTCAGGTTGCGGCCCGTGCCGACGTCCATGAACGGCACCTTGAGCTTCGACTTGCCCTGGCCCTCGGGGAAGTGGACGTAGAGCTCCCGCCCCTTGAGGGCGAGCCGTTCCCCGCCGGGGATCTTCCAGCCCTTGAGCGCTGCCTTCGGCGGTGCGTCGTCGAGGAAGAGGATCAACAGGCGGTTGGGCTCGACCTCGGGGAAGGGATTCCCCTTCTCCACGGCCTCCATCTGCTCGGCCGATCGGACGAGCACGCGCAGCGGCTTGCCGATCCTCTTCGCGACGACGCGCTCGAGCGTGGCCTTCGTCTCCTCCGCCGACCTGGCCGTGGAGAGCACCACGTTCCCGCTCTGGATGTAGGTGCGGACACCCTTGAAGCCGGCCTTCGCGCAGAGGGTGCGCAGGTCGGCCATGCGCAGGATGCCGGTGCCGGTGACGTTCACGGCGCGGAGGAGGGCGATGTGGGTGGGCATGGAGAATCGTAGCTCGGCAGCATCGCACGAACAACGAAGGTCTTGGATGCCGCCACTAGCGGTGGACTGTACCGCGCACCCTATTGGCTGAAGACAACCGAGTTCGCCTCCCCCGCAAGAGGTCCCATGCGACCCGTCCGACGAGCCGCCGCAGGTCTCTGTGCCCTCCTCGCGGTCGCCTGTTCGGACGGGGTGACGGGGCTGATCGATCGGGTGCGCAGGAGTACTTCGCCCGCCCCTGTGGTCGCCGTGTACTCGGGAAGTCGTGGCCTCGTGATCGACACGCGTCCGATCTTCAAACGAGGACGCCGCCCAACGAAGGTCGAAGTCTCTTTCCCCGATCATGCGCGCCTGGACCGAACGGCCGACGTCGATCCACTCACGAACATCGCGACCGTCTCCTTCGAGAACGACTCGCTCACCGCGGCCGAATCGGCCGCGCTGGACAAGCAGGTCGAGGTGAGGATCGTGGTGACGGGCGACGATGCGACTCCGGTCATGGCTCCCGGGATTCGAAGCGCCACGACCACATCATCTGCCAGGATCGTGCTCGGCGACATGACTGGAATGCAATCCGTCGATGCCACGAACCGGCCCGTGGAAGTGGACAACGCCTCACTCGGCGGGGTCAGCAGAGGCGTTGTCCTTGCTGAGAACACGCCGTACCTGCTGGTGCTGGAAGGATTCGAGATGCTGCCCACGATCGACATCAATGCCGTCGTGAAGTTGCGTGCCTTCGGATTCCACTACGGGACCACCGCTGCGGGGGACTCGTTGGATGACGGTGCGCGGAGGCGTCGGCAGGGCTTCAGCTTTCATCCCGTCGCGGGAAAGGCGAATACGTACCGGATCAAGAACAACTCCGCCGATCCCTTCGGGGACTATCTTGCCGAAGCGCCGGTCACCGCCGCCGGTGGCCTGTTCTATGACCTGCTGCTATACGGGGGTGAGCGGCAGCCATTCGCCGACACCCAAGACACGACTGAGTTCCAACTCGTGCCGGACTCTGCGGACGGTTCGGTGCGCATCCGGGTGTGGGGAACGGAGCGCTATGTCCGGGTTGCGCCCAATTCGGTGCATCACCTGCGAACCGACGTTGGTGTCGGGACGAAGATCTGGTTGAGGGCCGGTGACACGGAGTGGACCATCCGCGGTCTTGGCACGGCGTTCAGTCAGCCGATCATGCCGCCGGCGGAAGTAGCGTTTGCGAGCACGTCGACGATCGTCAACTGTTCCATGGCGACGGTGAACGAGTCGCTTGGCAGGACGCAGACGAGGACGATTACGAGGAGCAACACGAGGTCCGAGAGTATTCAGTTGGTCTCGGAGAGCGCGCAATCGTACTCGCACACGATGACCTTCGATCTGGAACTGCGGGTTGAGCCATTCAAAGACAATGGCACGGGTGTGGGCACGAACTTCGGCTGGTCGGACGACTGGACAAGCACGTACTCCACGACGCGAATGCACGATAGCACGAAGACGCAAACGGACGAGGAGTCGGAGTCGGTGGAGATCACGCGAACGCGCGACGTGACGGTGCCTCCGTACGAAGCGGTAAGTGCGACTGATTGGGTGAGGACTGTTCCGAACGTCACGGTCCCTTGGACCCAGCGGAGTCGGATCGAGGGGCGAAATCCTCGCAGCGGAAGAAGCCTGACGGGGGAGGAGATCGTCTCACAACTGGTGTTCGCCAAACACCGCGGATTGATCACCGCCGTCGGAGCGACTTTCGTCGAGTTCACCGAACGGGGAAGCACCACGGTGAACAACTTCTACGAGACGCAATCGACCGTTCGCGACATCCCCAACGCCTGTCGCTAGCGGCCGAGAGGGCCGGGTGCGCGCCCAGCTCAGGAGCATGACCGCCTGGGCGGCAAGCACACGAAAAGGGGATGGCCACGAAGGCCATCCCCTCTCGCTGACGCCATCCACCGGACCTACGGGAACTCCCGCGACAGGACTCGAACCTGTGACCCGGTGATTAACAGTCACCTGCTCTACCAACTGAGCTACGCGGGATCAGAGAGGGAAAGCTAGCGGGGCATTGACGGGGATTCAACCTCGAACACGCCCCTGAAACGCCCCCAGCACGCTCCGATCCGCCGTCGGCTCAGCCCTCCTCGGGCTCGTCCATCCCGTCGTCGAGGTCGAGCTCGTCGTCGCCCGGCATGTCCTCGTCGTCGAGCTCGTCGGTCATGTCGTCGGCGGTCTCGTCGGCGGTCTCGTCGGCGGCATCCGCGACATCGTTCGCGGCGTTCGCCGCGCGACGCGACGCCATCGCGAATCCCGCGGCGACGACGGCCGCCCCCACGACGGCACCCGCGGCGGCGGCGCGCACCTGCT
>JAOUHR010000236.1 GCA_029884515.1 Gemmatimonadota bacterium | reverse complement strand
CGACAGCACGAAGCCCGCGAGGCCCGGCATCGTGAGCACGGCGTCGAAGCCCGCCAACACGGCCAGCGTGAAGAGCACGTAGAGCGAGAGCGCCGCCACGGCCAGCACGCCCGCGAAGCGGTAGTAAATCAGCATGATCAGGATCACCGCGACGATGGCGACGACTCCGGCACGGATACCCGCGTCGATCGAGTCCTGTCCGAGCGAGGCGCCGATCTGCCGCCCCTCGGCCACCTTGAGCGGCACGGGAAGCGCGCCGGCCCGGAGCACGAGGGCCAGGTCCTGCGCGGCCTGCAGGTCGCGGCCACCCATCGTGATCTGGCCGCGCGCGCCGATGGCGCTCTGGATGACGGGGGCGCTCATCACGCGGTCGTCGAGGACGATCGCCATGTTGTCGCCGATGTGCTTCGCCGTTTCGGTGCGGAACTTGCGCCCGCCCTCGTTGTTGAACTGGAACTCGACCTTCGCGCCTTCGATGGCGTCCTGGTTCGGCGTGGCGTTCGTCAGGTAGGTGCCGTCGATGATCGCCCGCGAATCGAGCACATAGAGCGTGCGATAGGACTCGGCCCCGAGCATGACGGAGTCGATGCCCCAGCGGACGTCCTTGCCCGGGGGCAAGGCGTCGCGGATCACCGGCATCTGCAGGTAGCCCTCGATCAGCGGGAAGTCCTTCGCGCTGACGAGGTATTGCCCCGGCATCTGCCCCGCGGTGATGCTGCTGCGGAAGGGCCCGTCGCTCGCCGTACCGGCCGTGTCGGTCGTGGTGGTGTCGACGTTCTGGAGGAGCGCGCCGAGCGACGTGGACGGCGCCGTGTCGCCGGTGACGACCTTCGCGCCCGCATTGACGGTGAGCTTCTGCTCCTTGATGATCCCGTCGAGGCGCGGCACCGCACGCTCGAGCGCGTTGCTCTTGTCGGTGATCTGGAAGCGGAGGAAGGCGGCCTTCTGCACGACCTCCTCGGCCCGCTCCTGGTCGTCGATGCCGGGCAGCTCCACGATGATGCGGTCGTTGCCGACCTTCTGCACCACGGGCTCCGCGACGCCGAACTCGTCGATGCGCGTGCGCACGACCTTGAGCGCACGGTCGAGTGCGTCGCTCACGTCCGTCACGGTCTGCTTCGACTGGTCCACCTCGAGCGCGAGGTGCATCCCCCCCTGCAGGTCGAGGCCGAGCTTGAGCGGCACGCGCGTGACGGTGTCATAGACGAACACGCCATCGCGCTTGACGCGCTCGACGACCTGGCGGGGGAAGAGCGCCCACACGGACGCCAGCACCAGGGCCGCGATCACGAAGAGACGAGACTTCAGGTTGTTCATGCCGAAGCAGGAAGAGGGAATCGGGTCGGGCGAAACCTTGAAGACTATCGTTGGCGATAGGCCAAGTCAATCGCACGCAACGGGTTGAACCACTCGCGCGGCGACGTCATCTCACGCCTCGATGATCCGTCGCGCGGCAGCCGCGTCGCGGTCAAGTTGGGCCCGCAACTCCTCCCCAGACGCGAACGCACGCGTCTCGCGGAGGCGCTCAAGGAAGTCGAGCCGCACGCGCATGCCGTAGAAGTCGCCGTCGGCGTCGAACAGGTGCGCCTCGAGCTTCGTCTCCCCCTCACCGAACGTGGGCCGCGGGCCGAGGTGCATCATCCCGCCGAAGGCGCCGCGCGGCGTCTGCACCCGCACCGCGTACACGCCCTCGGGGGGCAGGAGTTTCCGCGCCGGCGGGAGCGCCACGTTGAGCGTCCGGTACCCCAGCGTGCGTCCGCGGCCGGTGCCCACCTCCACCACGCCACTCGCGCTGTAGTGACGCCCGAGGCCGTCGGCCGCCCGGGCGAGGTCGCCCCCCGCGATGGCCCGGCGAATCACCGTCGAGGAGATCGGCCGTCCATCGCTGCCCTGCACCGGCGGCACGACCTCCACGCCGAAGCCGCGCGACGCACCGAGCCGCTGGAGGGTGGAGGCGTCACCGGAGCGGGCACGGCCGAATCCGTGGTCGTAGCCGATCAGGAGCTCCCGGAGACCCAGCCGCTCGCGCAACACCAGGTCCACGAAATCGCTCGCGCTGTACACCGAGAGCTCCGCCGTGAACGGGAGCACCACCACATAGTCGATCGCGCTCTCGGCGAGGACCTCGGCCTTCTCGCTGCCAACCGTGAGGAGCGGCGGCGCGGCGGCAGGATTCACCACCTCGAGCGGATGCGGGTCGAAGGTGACGAGCACCGCCGGCAACCCGCGTTCCTTCGCCCGCGCGGTCAGGCGCTCGAGCACCAGGCGGTGGCCGCGGTGCACGCCGTCGAAGGTGCCGACCGTGCACACGGTGCCTCGCACGTCGGGCGGGAGGCCGAAGGCGGCGCTAGGCCTCATGGCCGGCCCCCTCGTGGTCCGCGGCGCGCCGCGAAGTCGCCGGCGTCCCTTCCGCGGCGTGCATCACCACGCGCGGCTGCCAGCGATCGTCGCGGCGCTCGGCGAGCGCGACGAGGACGCCGTTCTCCGGGTTCGTGAGCGCCGCCCACTCGCCCGCGCATCGTGCCTCGACGTCGATGCCCCGCACGATCCGCGTGACCTCGTCCCTCGTCAATTCCTGCACCGGGAATCCCGGGAGCGCCGCGAGCGCGGGCTGTACGCGCGCGCCGCCGGCGGTGAGTTCGGCGACGGAGCGCGCATCGTCCGCCGAGAACGGGCCGCTCCGCACGCGACGGAGCGCCGTGAGGTGCGCCGCGCTGCCGGCGAGGCGGGCGAGGTCTCGCGCCAGCGACCGCACATACGTGCCACCCCCGCAGGTGACACGCACGCGCGCCTCTCGAACGGGACGGTCGCCGGCGTCCGCGCCGAGCGGCGCGCCTGCGGCATCACGCAGGTGGAGCACCTCCCAGCGATCGACGCGGATGGTGACGGGAGGGAGTTCCACCGCCTTGCCTGCGCGCGCCAGTTCGTACGAGCGGCGCCCTTCGACTCGCTTCGCGGAGTAGGCGGGCGGGACCTGCCCGATGCTCCCGGTGAGCGCCGGCAGCGCACCGAGCAGCGCGGCACGCGTCGGCAGGGGAGCCTCTCGCGTCACGGCACCCTCGAGGTCCTCCGTCTCCGTCTCGGCGCCGAATCGGATCGTCGCCTCGTACACCTTCGGGTCGCCGGGCAGGTGCGGGAGGAGCCGGGTCGCGCGGCCAACCAGGAGCACCAGCAGTCCGGTGGCGAACGGATCGAGGGTGCCCGCGTGTCCGATGCGCTTCTCCCCGAGCGCGCGGCGCGCCAGCCCCACCACGTCGTGCGAGGAGACGCCGGCGGGTTTGTCGATCAGGAGCAGCCCGTCAATCGTCCCGGTCGTCCGGCGCACGGTCGGCGGGCGGGGCCTCGCGGATACCCGCGAGGAGTGTCTCGATGCGCGCGGCACGCGAGACCGATTCATCGAGCTTGAAGTGGATCTCGGGCGCGAACTGGAGCCGCAGGGCGCGGCCCACCTTGGCCCGCAGGTGGACCGCGACGCTCGCCAGGCCGGCGAGCGTCGCGGCGAGCTCGGCTTCGCTCCCCATGATGCTCACGAAGACGTTGGCATGGCGGAGGTCGCGGGTCATCTCGACCGCGGTGACGGTGACGAACCCCGTGATGCGAGGGTCCTTCGCGTCGCGCGCGAGGAACGCCGCCACCTCCTCCCGCACGGCGGCGGACACGCGGTCGACCCGGTGGGGGTCACGCGGCGGCATCAGGTCGCCCGGCGGTCGCGGTGCGCGCTCAGTCGGCCGACGCCGGCTGGAGCGTGCGCGCGACGGACTCGGTGCGGTAGGTCTCGATCACGTCGCCGACCTTGATGTCGTTGAAGTTCTCGATGCCGATGCCGCACTCGTACCCTTCCTTGACTTCCTTCACGTCATCCTTGAAGCGACGCAGCGAGCCCAGCGTGCCGCCGTAGACCTCCACGCCGTCGCGGACCACGCGCGCCTTGTGCTGGCGGTTGATGAGCCCCGAGCGGACGAAGCAACCCGCGATGACGCCGATCTTCGGCACCTTGAAGAGCTCGCGCACCTCGGCCTCGCCGACGATGACCTCCTTCTCCTCCGGTCGCAGCATCCCCTCGAGGGCGAGCCGCACGTCGGCGACGGCCTCGTAGATGATGCGGTAGAGCTTGATCTCGACGCCCTCGCGGTCGGCGGCGGCGCGGGCCTTGGTGTCCGGCCGCACGTGGAAGCCGATGATGATCGCGCCAGACGCCTTGGCGAGGAGGATGTCGCTCTCGGTGACGGCGCCGACCGCGCGCGCGACGACCTCGACCTGCACCTCCTCGTTGCTGAGCTGCTGCAGCGCGTCGGCGAGCGCTTCTGCCGGGCCGCCCTGGTCCGCCTTGATGAGGAGCTTGAGCTGGCGCTTCTC
>JAOUHR010000007.1 GCA_029884515.1 Gemmatimonadota bacterium | reverse complement strand
CGCGCAACCCGTCGAGCAGGTGGGCGCCCGTCATTCGCGCCTGCGCCTGCAGGCCCTCCTCGTCCACGATGCGCAGCACCTCGGTGCCCACGCGGCAGGAGAGCGTGCTCCCGCCGAAGGTGGAGAAGAACTCGATCCCGTTGTCGAACGAGCGCGCGATCGCCGCGGTGGTCACCACCGCGCCGATCGGATGGCCGTTCCCGAGCGGCTTGCCGAGGACGACCATGTCGGGCAGCGCCCGCTGCTGTTCGAAGCCCCAGTAGAACCCGCCGAGGCGGCCGAGTCCCGTCTGCACCTCGTCGGCGATGCAGACGCCGCCCGCCGCGCGGACCGCCTCGTACACCGCGGGGAGATAGCCGGGAGGCGGGATCAGCTGGCCCGCGACGCTCGGGAAGGTCTCGGCGATGAACCCGGCGAGCCTGCCACCGCGCTCGCGGATGCGCGTGAGCGCCGCGCCGAGCTCGGCCGCGTATCGCACGCCGGCGTCCACCCCGCGGTGCGCGCCACGATACGTGTCCGCGACCGGCACGACCTGCACCCAGTCGGGTGCGCCGCCGCCGCCCGGCTGGTCGAACTTGTACGACGAGACGGCGATCGTGCCCGTGGTGTTGCCGTGGTACCCCTGCGCGGTGACCACCATGTCGCGCCCGCCGGTGTGCGTGCGCGCGAGGCGGAGCGCGAGCTCGTTCGCCTCGCTCCCCGAGTTCACCAGGAAGACGTGCGTGAGATGGTTCGGCAGCTTCGCGAGCAGGGTCTCCGCGAACTCCACCTGCACCGGGTGCAGGTAGCGCGTGTTGGTGTTGATGCGCGCGAGCTGGTCGGAGGATACGGCGCGGATGCGCGGGTGCGAGTGTCCGACGTGCGGGACGTTGTTGTACGCGTCGAGGTAGGGACGCCCCCACTCGTCGAAGAGGTGCGTGCGCCAGCCGCGCAGCAGGAGGCAGGGCTCGGCGTAGCTCAGCCGGAGGTTCGTCGCGAACCGCGCCTGCCGCGCCGACGCGATCGCCGCCACGGGGAGCGGGTGATACGCGACCGGCTCCTCGGCCACGCCGAGGAGCACCGCGGGATTGGGGCAGAGCGCCGTCCAGAACGGCAGGTCGTCGGGGTCGGCCACGCCGGGCCACTGGCTGCCCATCACCGAGGGATCGAGCAGGAGCTGCAGGTGCAGGTGCGGCGACCAGCCGCCGTTCTCCGGCACGTCGCCGATGGCCGCGAACGGCGCGCCACGCGCGATCCGCTGGCCGCGCGTGAGGTGCTCGAGCGACGTGCGCGAGAGGTGGCCGTAGAGCGTGGAGAACCAGTCCCCCTCCGGCGTGACGTGCTTGAGGACGACGAGCCCGCCGTAGTCGAGGCGGTCGCCGCGATACTCCACCGATTCGACGAGCGCCTCGTAGGGCGCGTGGATCGCGGTCCCCGGCGGGAGGAAGAGGTCGAGCCCGAGGTGCACGGTGCGCCGGTCGGCGTGCCTGTGCGCACCGCTGCGGAACGCGGGCGCCGTGTAGACGAGGCGCGGCTCCCCGTACCGGCCGATCCAGACGCTGTCGGGCCCGAACTCCTCGCCGATCCCGGTCGCCTCCTCGGCCGTCATATGGAAGGGGTCGCGCGGGACCGCGGAGTCGATGACGGCGAGCGACCCCACGAGCGCCTTCGTGAGGTCGCTGCGCACGACCGGCGCGAAGGTGCCGCGCGCGCTCGCGAGCCAACGGCCCGCGCGTCCGGCGCCGTCGGTGGGCGGGAGCCCGCAGGCGAGCCGGAGGCGCACATCGGCCGCGGCCTTCGAGGTGCTGCGCGTGCGCTCGAGCAGCCGCCACGCCGGCGCCTCGGACACGGTCACGTACGCATCCCCCGGCCGCGACCGGGCCATCATCGCCGAGTTCACCACGCTCACCGCGAGCCGGGCGCGGAGCAGGGGCCAGAGCAGGGAGATCTGCCCCGCCGTGAGCGGCGCGACGGCGTGGTACCCGGCGACGAGCGCCGCGAAGGCGCGCTCCGGATGCTCCTGCTCGAGCGCCACGTACGCGCCCGCGATCGCCAGTTCCGCGACCACCGGGCCGCGGGTGACGTCGCCGAAGTCGATGAGCCCGCTGATGGCCGGGCGATCCTCGGCGTCGAGCGCGACCAGGATGTTGTGGTCGTTGAGGTCGTTGTGGATGGGTACGACGGGTTCGCGCAGGAGCGCCGGCTGGACCGCGGTGTACGCGGCGAGCGCCTCCTCCACGATCCTCCGGCGCGACGCATCCGGGATCGCCGTGAGGCGCTCCCGGATCCAGTCGGCCTTCCGCAGGTCCCACTTGAGTTCGCGTTCGAGCTGTGGGTGGGAGAAGTCGGCGAGCGCGCCGTCGAGGCGGGCGAGGTGGCCGCCGAGTTCCTCGATGAGGGCGAGCGGGTGCGGCCGGAAGGTGGCGTAGTTCACGCCCTCGAGTCCCGTGAGCAGCCAGAGCATGCGGTCGCGGCCGTCGGCGTCGGGCCGGGAACACCAGTGGGCGCCCTGCTTCGTCGGCAACACCTGGGGCACGGGGACCGCCGCATGCGTGCGCACGTGGGAGTGCGCCGCCGCGAGCAGGTCCACGAACCCGGCCTCGCACTCCGCGCGCATCACCTTGAGCACGGCGCGCCGTCCGGTCCGGGTGGTCACGCGGAAGTTGAGGTCGAACTCTCCCGGCAGGGGTTCGAGGTCGGCCTCGATCCCCCACGCGTCCTGGAGGGCCTTCGCCCAGTGTGCGGTGCGCGCGGTCATCCCCTCAAATATCGCCGACGCACCGGGCCCGTGTAGATTCCCGCCGCGCCGCCACGTGGCCCCTCGTCCCGGTGACCCGATGCCCGACCGCCAGCCAACACCGGGCGCCTCGCGCGCCCATCCCTTCGTCCCGCTGGAGTTCCAGCGGATCCCGCTCGAGACGTCGCGCGCGCGTGCCCGCGCGTTCCTCGAGACGATGGACCGCCGCCGCACCACGCGCCACTTCTCCACCGATCCGGTGCCGCGCGAGCTGATCGAGCTCGCCATCCGCACGGCGGGCACCGCGCCGAGCGGGGCCCACCAGCAGCCCTGGACCTTCGTCGCGGTCTCGGATCCCGCGCTCAAGGCCGAGATGCGTCGCGCGGCCGAGGAGGAGGAGCAGGCGTTCTACCGGGGCCGTGCGCCCGAGGACTGGCTCGAGGCGCTGGCCCCGCTCGGCACCGACGAGCACAAGCCGCACCTCACCGACGCCCCCTGGGTGGTGGTGCTCTTCCGGCAGTCGCATGGCGTGGACCCCGATGGCTCGAAGCGCACCTTCTATTACACGCAGGAGTCGTGCGGCATCGCGGCCGGCTTCTTCATCGCGGCCGTGCATGGGATGGGGCTCGTGACGCTCTCGCACACGCCGAGCCCGATGGCGTTCCTCGGTCAGCTGCTCGGCCGCCCGGCGAACGAGAAGGCGATGCTGGTGATGCCGGTGGGGTATCCCGCGCCGGACGCGAAGGTCCCGGACATCAGGCGGAAGGCGCTCGAGCAGATCGCGGTCTGGCGGTAGGCCGGGCCGGGACTCGTCACGTCGTGACGCCTGTCACGGCCGGAGGGGTACGGGAGTCTACACCTTGAGACTGCCGCGGCCACTCGGCGCGGCACCACCGTGCACGCCATTCCCGGACCACCGATGATCCCCTCCGCCCCGCGACGCGCGAGCCTGCGTCGCCCGCGCATCGTCGCCTCCCTGCTCGCCCTCGCGGGCGTCGCCGCGTGCGACATCCCGTCGTCGGCGCCGATCTTCCAGCAGACGTGGATCGTGCCGACCGACTCGACGACCATCGGCGTCTCCACCTTCCTCCCCGCGGGGGTCTCCGTCTCCGGGGGTGGCGCGCCGAGCTTCCTCCTCACCACGCCCTCCACGGCGGTCAACACCACGCTCGGAGCGCTCTGCGGCCAGCCGGCCTGCCAGTCGTCGACCACGGTGAGCGCGCCCACGCCGGCGTTCACCTCGCCACCGGGGCTGCTCGGCAGCACCGTCGCCCTGCCCAGCGGCGTGAACAGCGCCACGGTGACCGGTGGCACCCTCAATGTCGTGATCGTCAACAACCTCGGATTCGACCCGCTCCGGCCGAACGGCACGGGCACGGCGCCGTACGGGCGGATCATCTTCACGATCTCGAGCGGCACCGTGGCCCGCACCGACACCATCGTCGGTTCGCCGACCGTGGGCGTCCCGAACGGCACCACCACGACGCTCGTCGCCACGCTGCCGACGGGGGTCTACGCCTCGTCCGTCTCGGTCAACGTCACGCTGGTCGTGCCCGCCGGCGGCACGGCGAGCCTGAACCGCAACAACGCCTTCGCGCTCACCTCCACGCTGCAGAACTTCGCGGTCTCGCAGGCGACCGTCGTGGTGAACAACGTCGCCGTGAACACGAGCCCGACCTCCTTCAGCTTGAGCGACGTCGACCTCTCGAAGGAGGTGCAGTCCGGCGGCGTGTTCCTCGACATCGACAACCCGTTCACGGCCGCGGCGGCGCTCGACCTCGTGCTGGCCGCTCCCGCGCAGGGCGGGGCACCGGCGGTGAGCATCAGCAAGCCGATCACCATCCCGGCACAGCCGACGTCCTCCACCAGCGTGATGCTGAGCCAGTCGGAACTGCAGTCCCTCCTCGGGAAGACGGGCGTCAGCGTCCGCGTGACCGGCACCGCCAACGGCACGGGGGCGGGCAACACGACATCCCTCACGCCCACGTCGCACATCACGATCCGCACGCGGCTGCAGCTCGTGCTCAACGTGGGGGCCTGACCATGACGCACTCCTCGATGCAGGTCCGGGCCCTTCGCTGCCGCATCGCCGCGCTGGCGGTCGCGGCCGCCGCGCTCGTCGCGCTGCCCGCTGTCGCCGCGGCCCAGGGCAACGCCTCCTCGGCCGCCGCGGGCATGGGCGGCAACTACACCGCCCTCGCGCGCAACTTCAACGCGGTCGCCTGGAACCCCGCGAACCTCGGGCTCGACGGCAACTCGTCGTTCTCGATCGCCCTCTCGCCGCAGTTCGGCGTCGGCACCGGGCCGATCACCCTCAAGGACATCAAGGACTACGAGGGCGTCCTCGTCCCCGACGCGATCAAGCAGGCCTGGCTCCAGAAGGTGATCGACAACAACGGACAGAGCGTCGGCGGCAACGTGGACGTGAACTTCCTCGCGCTGTCGATCGGCCCCATGGCCTTCTCCGCGTCGAGCACGATCAACACCGACGGCCAGGTGCCGGCGGCGGTCGCCGAGCTGATCCTCTTCGGCAACGCCGGGCGCACGGGCACGGCGCAGGACTTCACCGCCACCGACCTCGCGCTCGATGCGAACGCGACCTCCACCTTCGCGGCGGCGTACGGGCGCAGGCTCGGCATCATGCCCATGGGCGAGTTCGCCGTCGGCGCGACGGTGAAGTACATCATCGGGCACGGCATGGCGTCGCTGCGCGACAACGGCTCCACCATCACGTCGAACCCCATCCAGGTGGACCTCGACGCACCCGTGGTGCTCACCGACACCGCCTCGAACGGCTTCCGGAACAACGGGTCGGGCCTCGGGCTCGACGTCGGCGCCACCTGGACGCTCGGCAACCTCCGCCTCGCGGGCGTGGTGAAGAACGTCGTGAACACCTTCGCCTGGAAGACGGACCAGCTCTACTACATGCCGATCAAGGCGACGTTCACGCAGGACAGCAGCAGCTCGCAGGTGGACACGATCCTGCCGCTCTCCGCGGCGCCGGCCGCCCTGCGCGCCGAGCTCGAGGGCCGCATCAAGGCCACCACGCCGCAGCCCACGCTCGTGCTCGGCGGCGCCTACACCGGCTTCTCGCGGCTCACGCTCGCCGCCGACCTGCGCACGCGCTTCGGCGAGGGGATCGACCTCGGGCCGCAGACGCAGTTCGGCGTGGGCGCCGAACTGCGGATCATCCCCTTCGTGCCGCTGCGGGCGGGCGTCACGGCGCTCTCCGCCGGCATGCGCTACAGCGGCGGCATCGGGCTCGAGTTCGGCGTCGTCAACCTCCAGGCGAGCGCCGCGCTGCTCACCGCGGACGGCCGCAACGACACGACGGCCGGGTTCACGCTAAGCTTCGGGGGTCGCTGAGCCGGGGCGCCTCCACGCAGGGCTCCGGTGCGGCGGCCGCTCCTCCCTCCGCCACCGACCCGCTCACCGGAGTCCCGATGCCTGCGATCCCCGTGGCCCGCCCCGCGCACGCCGCGATCGGCGCGCTGCTGGCCCTCGCCCTGCCCTGCCTGACGCCGGCCGCGGCCGCGCAGGCGGTGGAGTACCGCTCGCCCGCTGGCGTGGAGTACCGCTCCCTGCCGGACACGGGCGCCGTCGCGCGGGCCGAGCGGGCGCTCGCGGCCGAGCCCGGGAACCCGGCGCGGTACATCGCGGTGGCGGTCGCGCAGTCGGGCCTGCGCCAGTTCCGCGAGGCCATCGCCACGCTCACCCGGGGGCTCGCCGTCGCACCCGACGACCCGATGCTGCTGCGCTGGCGCGGGCACCGCCACCTCTCCGTGCGCGAGTTCGACCGCGCGATGGCCGACCTCACGCGCGGCTACGGGCTCGACAGCCTCAACTACGGCATCCTCTACCACCTCGGCGTGCTCCGCTTCGCGCGCGGCGACTTCAACGCGGCGGCCGACGCCTTCCGCCGGGCGCAGCCGCTCGCACCGGAGGCCGGCGAGCTCAAGGGCTCGACCGACTGGCTCTGGATGTCGCTCTCGCGCGCGGGCCGGGAGGCCGAGGCCGCGGCGATGCTCGCGCGGCGGCCGGATTCACTGCCCATCGCGAATGCGTACGCCCAGCGCCTCAGGCTCTACCGCGGCGAGATCGGGCCCGACGCCGTGATCACGCCGGCCGACACGGACGACGTGACCCTCGCCACGCTGGGCTACGGGATCGGGAACTGGTATCTCGTGCGCGGCGACTCCGCGAGGGCGCGCGCGTGGTTCGAGCGCTCGGTGCGGTCGGGCGGGTGGGCGGCCTTCGGGTTCATCGTCTCCGAGGCGGAGCTGCGCCGGATGCCATAGCGCGCGCGTTCAACACCGGATTCCTCACGCGCGTTCCCACAGTGCGCGGCGCGCTGCGCGTCGCACCCACCTTCACTTCGGCACTCCCCCATCATGCGCTCGACGCTCCGCGCCCTGGTCGCGCTCAGCGCCCCGCTGCTCCTCACGCCGGCGCTCGGCGCGCAGGCCACGCCCCCCGATTCCGCGCGCCGGACCCTCGACTCCGTGGTGGTCACCGCCACGCGAGAGCCGCGCTCGCTCACGCTCACGCCCTTCGCGGTGTCGGTGGTGACGCCGGGCCAGTGGCAGGACCGCTCCGGATTCGGGCTCGACCAGGCGCTCGCCCAGGTGCCCGGCGTCTTCGTGCAGAGCCGGTACGGGACGAGTGACATCCGCCTCACCATCCGCGGATACGGCGCCCGCGGGGCGGGGGACCGCTCGAATGCCGGGACGTCGCGCGGGGTGCGCGTGCTGCTCGACGGGATCCCGGAGACCGAGCCCGACGGCCGCACCGCGTTCGACAACGTGGACCTGGCCACCGTCTCGCGGATCGAGGTGCTGCGCTCCAACGGGAGCGCCGCCTACGGGAACGCCGCCGGCGGGATCGTGAGCCTCAGCACGATGCCCGACTTCACGCGCGACTTCGCCGAGTTCGGCCAGCAGTCGGGGAGCTTCGGGTTGCTGCGCACCATCGCGCGCGCGGGCTACGGCTCGGGGAGCGCGAAGGGATGGGTCTCCCTCACGCGCACGACGTACGACGGCTGGCGCCGGCACTCCGATGCGAACCGCAGCCAGCTGGTGGGCGGCGTGGTGGCCCCCGTGGGTGCGCGCGGACGGCTCGGCGTGCAGCTCGCCGCCGCGAGCAACCTCTTCCGCATCCCGGGGCCGCTCACGCCCGCGCAGTTCGCGAGCGACGCACGGATGGCGAACCCGACCTACCTCGCCCGCGACGAACGGCGCTACAACCGGCTCATCAGGATCGGCGTCACGCTCGACCAGCCGATTGGCGAGGCGCAGGACGTCGCCGCGATGCTCTTCGTGAACCCGAAGTACCTCCAGCGCTCGGAACGGAACACCTTCCGCGACTTCACGCGCTACCACCTGGGCGGGAGCGGGTCGTGGGGCGTGCGCTTCTCGGCGGGCGGCGTGGGCCATCGGTTGCGCACGGGGGGCGACTTCGCGTTCCAGGACGGGAGCATCCAGTTCTACGACCTCTCGCCACGGAACGGGCGCGGCCTCAACCTCCGCGCGAACAAGGGCGAGGGCGCGCAGAACGCGGGCGCGTTCGTGCAGGACGAGATCGCGTTCGGCGACCGGCTCACCATCGTGGTCGGCGCGCGCTACGACGACCTCGCCTACTTCTATCGCGACTTCATCGACCCGGGCATCGACGCGAGCCGGCGCTTCACGCGCGTGACGCCGCGCGGCGGCTTCTCCTGGCAGGCGGGTGCGGGCACGAGCGTCTACGCGAGCTATGGCGCGGGGGTCGAGATCCCCGCCGGCAACGAGACCGACCCGCCGCCCACCGGTGTCCCGAACCCGAGCACCGCGCTCAACCCGCTGCTCGACCCGATCCGCTCGCACACCGTCGAGGCGGGGATGCGGCGGCGCGCCGTGTTCGCCACGGGAGCCCTCCACGCCCTCTCGCTCGACCTCGCGGTGTACCGCACCATCGTGAGCGGCGAGCCGGTGCCGTACGACGGCGGCCGGTTCTACCTCACGGCCGGCAAGGTCCAGCGCCGCGGCGTGGAGCTCGGCGTGGGGAGCAGCTTCGCGGGAGGCCTCTCGGCGCGGGTCTCCGGCACGCTCTCCGGCAACACGTATGATCGCTACACGATCGACTCCACCTACCTCGGCGCACCGGGCGCGAGCGCGGTGCTCGATGGGAACCGCGTGGTGGGGCTGCCCGGCGTGGTGCTCAACGGCACGATCGGATGGCGGCCGCCGGCCGCGGGCTGGCTCGCGGTCGAGGTCGGCGCGCAGGGGAACACGCCCTACTTCGCCGACGACCGCAACAGCGTCCGCGTGCCGGGGAACACCGTCTGGCGCGCCGCGGTCTCCGCGGAGCGCACCTTCACGAACGGCGTGGAGATGCGCGGGTCGCTGAGCGCCGAGAACCTGCTCGACCGGCACTACGTGGGGAGCGCGTTCATCAACCCGGACTACGCGTCGGGGGCGCCGCTCGTGTACGAGGCCGGGCTGCCGCGGGCGGTGCTCCTGGGGCTCACCTTCCGGCGGACCCGTTAGCGCTCAGCGGTACCCCACCGCCTGCAGCTCGAACAGCCGCGCGTAGCGCCCGTTGGCCGCCAGCAGTTCGGCGTGCGTCCCGAGCTCCGTCACCCGCCCCTCGTCGATCACGGCGATGCGGTCGGCCACGCGCACGGTGGAGAACCGGTGCGAGATCACGATCCCGATCCGTCCGCGCAGGTTCGCCTTGAGTTCGGCGAACACGGCCGCCTCGGCCTCGGGGTCGAGTGACGAGGTGGGCTCGTCGAGGATCCAGACGTCGGCGTCGCGGTACATGATCCGCGCGAGCGCGAGGCGCTGCCACTCGCCGCCCGAGAGGTCGTGCCCGCCCTCGAAGAGGCGCCCGGTGCGCGAGTCGAGGCCCTTGGGGAGCTGGCTCACGAGGCGGTCCGCGCGCGCGTCGCGCAGCGCCTTCCGCACCCGGTCGTCGTCGCTCGGCCGGTTCGGGCGCCCCATCGCGACGTTCTCGCGCACGGTGAGCTCGTACGTCGCGAAGTCCTGGAAGAGCACGCCGATCCGCTCGCGGAGCACGTCGGGCGCGAGTTGGCGCAGGTCGAGCCCGTCGAGCCGGATGCTGCCGCTGTCGGGGTCGTAGAACCGGAGCAGGAGCTTCACGAAGCTGCTCTTCCCCGCGCCGTTCTCCCCCACGAGCGCGATCAGCTCGCCCGGCGCGATCTCGAGCGAGAGGTGCGAGAGTGCCGGCGCGTGGCCGCCCGGGTACTGGAAGGTCACGTCGTCGAACACGATGCCACCGGTGAGGCGGTGCGGGATCCCGGCCGGCTCGTCCGGGACCTTCACCAGCGGCTCGATCGAGAGGAAGGAGAAGTAGTCGTCGAGGAAGGTGGTGTGCTGGTCCACCGCGACGAAGGTGCTCGAGATGTTGCCGAGCGTGCTGGAGACGGAGCCGAAGGCGCCGATCACGAGCACCACGCCGCCGGGGTCGATCGCCCCCGCCACACCCTTCCACGCGACGAACGCGTAGGCGAGCGCGAGGCTCGTGCCGGTCACGAGCCCGGTGAGCAGCGAGGTCTGCGCGCCCGTCCGGTACATCTTCACCCGCTGCGCGAAGAGGTACTCGGAGACCTGCCGGTGCCGCTCCAGCAGGTAGTCGGCCAGCACGTAGGCGCGCACCTCCTTGGTGTTCCGCGGCTGCACGAGGAGGTCGCCGAGGTAGTCGCGCTCCCGCTCCTCGGGCGTCTCCTTGTAGTAGTACTCGTACATCTTCGTCGTCACGCGCCGGTCGAGCAGCAGGGCGAGGAACGACGCGGCGAGCGCGAGCACCACGAGCAGCCAGTTGAGGCTCGCGAGCAGCGAGGCCATGAAGAGGATCGTCGCGACGTTGCCGGAGAGCCCGAGCACGCTCCAGGTGAGGTCGCCGGGCCGCCACGAGACGTCGCGCTTCGCGCGCGCGAGGCGGTCGTGCCAGTCGGAGTTGTCGAAGTGGCCGAGGTCCACCTTCGACGCCTGCGTGAGGAGCCGCCGCTCCGCCTCGAGCTGCACGCGGCGCACGAAGAGGTCGCGGCCGTATCCCATGTACGCGCCGATCGCGCGCTGCGTCGCGGTCACCACCCAGAGGCCGACCACGAGCCCGACGATGTCGCGGAAGCCGAGCGAGAGCGAGCGGGCCTCGGCGATCCGGTTCACCAGCGTCGCCCCGAGCCAGACGGCCAGCGGCGGCATCGCGGCATTCACCATCCCGAGCGTGGTGAAGCGGATGAGCGACTCGGGCGACGCCGCCCACGCCAGCCCGAGTCCCTTGCGCAGGTTGCGGCTCACCCGCTGCGCGCGGCTCAGGGCCCCGGTGGGTGTCGTCTCCATGGGGCCGAATGTATCGTGCGGGGAGACCTACTTCCATTCGAGGCGATCATGGCGGGACGCGTGGTGGTGATCACGGGCGCGAGCAGCGGGATCGGGGCGGCGCTCGCGGAGCGGGCGGCGGCGGCGGGGGATGCCGTGATGCTCGTGGCGCGCAACGAGGCGCGGCTCCGCGGGGTCGCGGCGCGCTGTGGCAAGGAGGCGCACGTGCACCCCGCCGACTGCACCTCGCGCCTCGAGGTGCGGCGCGCCGTCGCGGCCGCCGTGGCGCGGTTCGACCGGATCGACGTCTGGGTGAACAACGTCGGACAGGGGATCACGCGCCGCCCCTCCGAGCTCAGTGAGGAGGACGTCGAGCTGATGATGCGCGTGAACGTGCACACGGCGCTCTTCGGCATGCAGGAGGTGCTGCCGCACTTCCGCGACCGCGGCACGGGGCACGTGATCAACGTCTCCTCGATGCTCGGCCGCGTCCCCTTCGCCGTGCACCGGTCGGCGTACAACGGGGCCAAGCACTTCCTGAATGCGCTCACGGCCAACTTCCGGAGCGAGATGCAGGAGGCGCACCCCGGGATCGTCTTCTCGCTCGTCTCGCCCGGCGTGGTCTACACGGACTTCGGGAAGAACGCGGTGCACGGGGGCCCGGACTCGCGGAGCTTCCCGCAGGGGCAGAGCGCCGAGGAGGTGGCCGACGTCATCCTGCAGGTGATGGAGACGCGCGCCCCCGACGTCTACACGCGGCCGGGATCGCACGACCGGGTGGTGGACTACTTCGACCAGGTCGGCCGCGACCCCGCGTGAGCCGGCGCACGTCGCGTCCGCGCCCCGGCGCCGGAGGCCCTCGCCGGATCCCGTCAGCGCGCGAGCAGCACCGCCGCGAGCGCGACGAGGCCCGGCAGCGCCTGCAGGTACAGGATCGAGCGCTTCACGCTGAGCCCCCCGTAGATGCCGGCGACCACCACGCAGCAGAGGAAGAAGATCGACACGTCGGTCCGCGCGCCGAGGACGCCCCAGAGCAGCCCCGCGGCGAGGAACCCGTTGTAGAGCCCCTGGTTCGCGGCGAGCGGGGCGGACTGCGAGGCGAACTCCGGCTCGAGCCGGAAGAGCTGGCGGCCCACGTGGTGGTCCCAGAAGAACATCTCCAGCACCAGGAACCCGAGGTGCAGGAGGGCGATGATCGCGACGAGGACGTCGGCGAGGATTCGGAAGGCCATGGGGAGGGGTCGGGGACCCGCGTAAGGTACGCGAAGGTCCGCGTGAGGGCTCCTCCGTTGCCGCCGCTGGCCGCGGGCGGCATCTTCGGCCATGCGAACCCTCCTCCGTGGCACCCTCGCGCTCCTCCTGCCGGCCGCCCTCGCCGCGCAGGCGCCCCCGCGCCAGACCGACGCCGACGCCTACACGCGCTACGAGCTCCTCGCCCCCGGCTCGGCGAAGTTCCGCATCATCTATGAGGTCACCGCGACCACGCCCGGCGCGACGCACTACTACAACCCGATCCGCACCGGGAGCGTCGCCACCGACGAGTCGGTGATCGACCGCGCCACAGGCAGGCCGCTTCCCTTCGAGGAGGTGGGCGCGGCCGAGGCGCGGGCGGGGGGCGTGCGCAGCGGCGACAGCACGCAGCGCTACATCAAGGTCACCCTGCCGCGCCCGGTGCCCGGCGACGGCGGCGAGGGGCGCATCCTGATCCTCAAGACCTACGAGGACGCCACCAGCTACTTCACCCGCGGCGACACGATCGTCTTCTCGCGCCCACTCGGCATCAAACGGAACGCGGTGGTGCTCCCCACCGGCTACGAGCTCGTCTCGTCGAACTATCCCGCGCAGGTGCTGCAGGAGGCCGACGGCCGCGTGGGGATCAGCTTCTGGAACGCGACGCCCGCCGAGGCGCCCGTGCTGGTCCGCGCCGTGCCGCTGCGGCGCGCGATCGGCGGGGGCACGTCGGCCGTCGCCGCGCGACTCGGCGAACGCGCGCACCAGGACCGCGAGATCGTCTACTTCCTGCAGCAGCCCGAGACGCACGCCTTCGACCTCCACCACGACTACACCGAGTCGCGGCCCGGGACCAGCACCTACCTCAACATCGTGCGCGCGGGCAGCAGCGTCTCGGGGCCGAGCGCGCGCAACCTCGACACTGGCGAGCTGCTCGCCTGGGTGGTGCTCAAGGGCGACGCGATCACCCGCGCCGGTCTCGACGTGTCGAACGTCACGCCGGCGACGGAGGTGGTCGTGTTCCGGTTCCCGCCCGTGAAGCCGGGCGAGTCGCTCCGGCTGCGGATGTTCGAGACCTACACCGACAGCGTGCGTTACCGGCTCGTGGGTGACGAGCTCGTCTGGGACCGCGCGTTCGGCCGTCCCGCCAACAGCGTCGTGCTTCCGATCGGCTGGGTGCTCACCAACAGTTCGATCCCCGCCGTGGTGAGCACGCGCGACGACGGCCGCGTGCAGCTCGACTTCATCAATCCCCGCCCCGACGAGATCCAGGTGCTGATCACGGCGCGGCGCCGCTAGGCGATCGGCTTCCGCGCCGCCACGTGCACCGCCGGCAGCCCGAGTGACTCGAGCAGCCGGTTGAACCGCGCGAGGTCGTCGGCCTCGATCCGCTCGAGCAGCTGCAGCTGCGTGTCGAGCCTCGCCTTGAGCCCGTCGTACACCTCGCCGTGCGCCCGGGTGGGCGCGTACGACCCCGTCTGCAGCTGCATGTTGAGCGTGATGAACTTGTTGTAGAGCTTCACCGGCATGTCGAGGGTGCACTGGTCCACGTGGCATCCCACCTCGTACAGCTCGGCGCGCACGCCCTCGAGCTTTGTGCGCACCGCCTTGGCCGAGTCGCCGAGCATCCTCGCCATGGTCGTGTCCGTCGCACGCTTGGCGCGGTCGTCGAGCTGTGCCTGCAGGTCCTCCACGCGCTTCACGTTGTCCACGATCTCGTTGATCCTATCCACGCTGCGCCGCGTGGCGGTGTACTGCGCCACGAGGTCCGCGGTGCTGGTGGCCACGCGGGGGTCGGCCACCACGGTGAAGCGGCGCGACATGGTGTCGGCGCCGACGATGAGCCGCACCACGTACTCGCCGGGCGGCACCCAGGGTCCGCGCAGCGTGCCGAAGTCGATCACGGTGTTCGGGAGCTTCCGCGCCGCGGCCGTGTGCAGGTTCCAGACGAACCGGTTGGTGCCCGCGCGCGTGCGCGGCATCGAGTCGGCCGGCGCGTACGAGAGACTGTCCGCGGTGGCCAGCGAATCCGCGCTGGCGAAGGCGCGGAGCAGCGTGCCCTGCGCGTCGGTGAACTCGAGGCGCACCTTCGCCTTGGCCGGTTCGCGCAGCCAGTAGTCCACGGAGACGCCGCCGCGCGGGTTCTCGCCGGTGCCGTTCCCGCCGCGCGAGCCCTCCCAGAGCATCGCCGTCGCCGGCTGGAAGAGGTGCACGGCCTTCCGCGTCACGCTGTCGGCGAGCTGCCGGAGGGGCGAGAGGTCGTCGAGCACCCAGAAGGCGCGCCCGTGCGTGGCCGCGACGAGGTCGTTCCCCTGCACCTTGAGGTCGCGCACGCTCGACCGCGGCAGGTTGAGCTGCAGCGGCTGCCAGCTCGCGCCGTCGTCCAGCGACACCCACACCCCGTACTCCGTGCCCGCGTAGAGCAGGCCGCGCCGCATCGGGTCCTCGCGCACCACGCGCGTGTACGCGGTGCGCGGGATGCCCCGCGTGATCGCCGTCCACGTCCGCCCGTAGTCGGCGCTCTTCCAGAGGTAGGGGGCGAAATCGTCCTGCTGGTAGCGGTTGGCGGCGACATACACCACCGCCGGGTCGAAGGGCGACGCGTCGATGTGGGCCGTGCGGGTGAACGTCCCGTATGCCGGCGGCGTGACGTCCGCCCAGGTCGCGCCCCCGTCGCGCGTCAGGTGGATCCGCCCGTCGTCGGTTCCCGCCCAGAGCACCCCCGCCACCTTCGGCGACTCGGCCAGTGCGTAGATCGTGCCGTACCACTCGGCGCCCGTCATCTCGCCGTGCACCGGTCCGCCGGTGTGGCCGAGGGTCGCGGGGTCGGCCTTCGAGAGGTCGCCACTGATCCGCTCCCACGTGTTCCCCTCGTCGCGCGAGCGCCAGACGTGCTGCGACGCGATGTAGAGCGTGCGCGGGTCATGCCTGGAGATCAGCACGGGGAAGGTCCACTGGAAGCGCTCCGGCGCGTCCTTCGCCGCGTAACCGTCCCAGTTGATGTCCGTCACCGAGAGGTCGCGCTCCTGCCGGCGCTCGTGGTCGTAGCGCGAGAACATCCCGAGGTAGCAGCCGCCGTAGGTGATGTTCGGGTTGCGCGGGTCGGGCGCGACGGTCGCGTTCTCACAGCCGGCGACGCTGAAATAGTCGCGCACGCCGATCCCGCCGTCGTCCGACCGTGACGCGATCGAGATCGCCGAGTTGTCCTGCTGGCCGCCATAGATCCGGTAGGGGAACTGGTCGTCGGTGATCACGTGGTAGAACTGCGCCGTCGGCTGGTTCTGCTGGCTCGACCAGGTCTCGGCCCCGTTGAACGTGACCGAGGCGCCGCCGTCGTCGCCCAGGATCATGCGGCGCGGGTCGGCGGGGTCGATCCAGAGGCGGTGCGTGTCGCCGTGCTGGATGTTGACCTCCTTGAACGTGCGGCCGCCGTCGATCGACTTGAGCACGGTCAGGTTCATCACGTAGACCACGTTCTCGTCCTTCGGATCCGCGGTGACGCTGGAGTAGTACCAGCTGCGCACCCAGAGGCGCGCGTCGTTGTTCATCCGCTCCCAGTGCTCCCCCGCGTCGTCGGAGCGGAAGAAGCCGCCCGTGGAATCGGCGGCCTCGATGGAGGCGTAGATGCGCTGCGGGTTCGACGCCGAGACGTCGAGCCCGATCTTCCCGAGCGGCCCCTTGGGGATGCCGGGGGCCTTGGAGATCTCGGTCCAGGTGTCGCCGCCGTCCACGGACTTCCAGATCCCGCTGCGCCCGCCGCCGGCGAGCATCGACCAGGGGGTGCGCTGGAACTTGTACATCGACGCGTAGAGGATCCGCGGGTTCGACGGGTCCATCGCGATGTCGTTCGCGCCGGTGGAGTCGTCGATGAAGAGCACCTTCTTCCAGTTCTTCCCGCCGTCGGTCGTGCGGAAGACACCGCGCTCGGGGTTCGGGCCGAAGGCGTGGCCGATCGCGGAGACGAAGACGCGGTCGGGGTCGCGCGGGTCGATGACGACGTCGGTGATCTGGTGCGTCTCCGCGAGGCCGAGCGGCGTCCAGCTGTTGCCCGCATCAGTGGAGCGATAGACGCCGGTGCCGAAGGTGAGGTCCTCGCGGAGGTACGATTCCCCCGTGCCGACGTAGATCACGTTGGCGTCGCTCGGCGCCACCGCGATCGCGCCCACCGAGGAGATGTCGGTCCTGCCGTCGGTGATGTTGTCCCAGGACTGGCCGCCGTTCGTGGTGCGCCAGACGCCGCCGTTCACCGAGCCCATGTAGAAGAGGAAGGGCTTCGCGTAGTCGCCGGCGACGGCGACGGCGCGGCCGCCGCGGAAGGGGCCGACGAGGCGCCAGCGGAGCGCCTTGAGGTCCGCGCTCGTCGCGGTGGGCGAGGAGTAGAGCGCGGGGTCGTAGTTGGGCGCCGCGGGCACGGCCGCGGGCATCGTGCGCGCGCGCTGGGCGGTGGCGGGGGCGGCGAGGAGCAGCGCCGCGGCGAGGGCGGTGGAGGCGATACGGAGGGTCGTCATGGGAGGGAAGATGGCGAGCGCCTCCCGTACGCACCACTTTTTCGGCGTTCGCCTTGCGCACTGATCGCTGGAGGTGACGGATGGCCTACGATGAAGCCCTCGCGGAACGCGTCCGGCAGGCGCTCGCCCCCCGCCGGGACGTCGAGGAGAAGCGGATGTTCGGCGGCGTCTGCTTCATGGTCGGCGGGCACATGGCCGTGGGCGTGGACAAGGACCGCCTGATGGTCCGCCTCTCGCACGAGGAGACCGCGCGGCGTCTCAACGAGGCACACGTCTCGCCGATGGACTTCACCGGGAAGCCGATGCGTGGGTTCCTCTTCGTGGCGGCCCCGGGCGTGCGCACGGCGGCGGGCGTGAAACGCTGGGTCGAGCGCGCGGCCGCGCACGCCGGGACGCTGCCCGCGAAGAAACGGCCGAAGGCGCGGCCGAAGGCGCGGCCGAAGGCGCGGCCGAAGGCGCGGCCGAAGCCACACGCGAAGAAGAAGTGACGGCGACGCCGCACTCGGCGTGCGCGACGCACGCCTGACGCCGTTGGCATCCGCCCGTGCGCGGGGCGAGCTTTCATGATTCGGTTCGCGCACTGACCCTCGGAGCAGACAGATGGCGTACGACAAGGCACTCGCGGAACGCGTGCGGAAGGCGCTCGCCGCGCGCAAGGAAGAGCAGGAGGACGTCAGGGAGAAGCTGATGTTCGGCGGCCTCAGCTTCATGGTCGGTGGGCACATGGCCGTGGGGGTCGAGCAGGCGCGGCTGATGGTGCGCCTCTCGCAGGACGAGGG
>JAOUHR010000235.1 GCA_029884515.1 Gemmatimonadota bacterium | reverse complement strand
CGCTGGCTCCAGCGCAGGCGCGGCCGCGCCGTGGCGCGCCTCCACGCTCGTCACGAGGGCGTACCGCAGCGCGGGCAGGCGACGCTCGAACCAGAGGGCGACCTGTTCGTCGGTCGCGCGCCAGGCGGGGCGCGCGTACGCGACGACATGGACGAGCAGCACCGCGACGCCGAGCAGCGCGGCGACCGGGAGCGCGGCCCGGCGCGCCGCGGACGGCAGGGCGAAGGCCGCATCGAGCAGCACGCCCGCCGCGAGCACGGTGAGGACGACGGTGACGGCCGCGAGGAGCGCGCGCGCGCCAGCGATGGACGCGAGGGCGCGCCGGGCCCGGCGCAGTCGGTCAAGGGGCCGCGCGCGCGCGGCGCCCGGAGCGGCGGTGGACGCGGCCGGCATCAGGCGCTCCTCCTGGCGCGTACCAGCCACTCGACGAGCAGGAGCGCGAGCGCAGCCGCGAGGAGCCAGGCGCCGAGCGACGAGTCCGCGAACGCCGCGGCCGCGAGCGGTGCAGCCCATGCAGCACTGCCCTCCCCGCGAAGCCAGCCGAGCGTGGAGTCGGGGATCGCGGCGGGGCGGCGTCCGCCACAGGGCTCGACGAGCCGCGCGAGGAGCCGCACGAAGGCGGGACGCAGGGTGAGGTCGCCGGCGAGCGGCAGGCCGATCCCGACGTCGCGCGCGCAGCCCGCGCCGAGCGGCAGTTCCGTCGCGGCAGGCGACCCGTCGCGCCAGCGCACGAGCACGCGGCCGGGCACGCGGCCGCCGGACGCGAGCGGGAGCCGCGCGAGCGGCGCGACGACGGTGACGGCATCCGTGCCCGACGCGCGCACGGCGTCCGGAGCAGCGACCATCGGATCAGCGAGCGGCCAATGCACCAGCACGTGCCCGGGCTCCCGCGCCCACACCGAGTCGGGAGCCCCCGGTTGGTCACGCACGATGCGCACGGCGTGCGCGCCCCGTGCACGCGGCAGGAGGGCGAGCGCCGGCGCGAGCGGGTCGTCGGCGAGCGCGGTGACGAGGCGCGGAGCGGGCGCCGTCGCGGTGTCGGCGGCGGCATCCACGCGCACGAGGTCGATCCCGCCCGGCCACGCGGCGCGGATGCCGGCCGTCGCCGCATCGGCCGCGCCCTCGGTGACCGGGGAGACGATCACGAGGCGGACGGAGTCGGCCCCGCGGGCGATGCGGGCCGCCGCACGCCGCCCCGCGAGGAGCGCCGGGGAGAGCGCGCCCTGGGCGCCGCGCCCCGTACTCGCGTCGTCCCCGAGCACCGCCAGCGACTCCGCCGCCACCTCACGCGCCGCGGTGTCGAACAGCACCAGCGCGCCTCCCACCGTGAGCCGCTCACGCGCGGCGGCGCGCGCCGTCACGGGATCCGCGAGCGAACGGGAAACGTCGAGCAGCACCACGCTGCGCACCTGCGGCCCCGGCGCATCGGGCACCGGTCGCGCGAACGCCGCCGCGATGAGCAACACCGCCAGCATCCGGAGCGCCAGCAGGAGCAGGTCGGTCGGCCGCTGGGCGCGCGCGACGGCGCGCGCCTCGCTCACCGGCACGAAACGCGCGGTCGGGAGCACCGCGGGCGGCGGTCGTCGCGTGGTGAGCAGGTGCAGCCCGAGCACCACCGCCGCCGCGGCGATGCCGATTCCGAGGGCGAGCGGCGCGAGCAGCGTCACGCGCGCGCCTCGTCGCCCGCGACGCCCGCGACGCGCACGATGCGTCGCACGAGCACGTCCGACGCCGCATCATCGTGCACCTCCACGTACCGGATCCCATCGGCGAGGGCCGCACGTGCCACCTCCGCACGCCAGGCGGCGAACCGCTCCGCGTACGCCGCCCTCGTCTCCTCGACCAGCGGCCGCTCGCAGGCGGCGTCCTCCGGGTCCACGGCCAGCATGCCCGCGGCGCCGGGCTCGAGCTCCGCGCGCGCCACCACGTGCAGCAGGTGCGCCTCGCCCCCGCGCGCGTGATGCCGCGCGAGCGCGGCGCGCATCGCGTCGAAGTCGCCGAGGCAGTCGGTGATCACCACGCACCGGTTCCGCGCGCCGGCCACGAGCGGGGCGAGCGGCGCGGATCCCGACGGTGTGATCGCGTCGAGCGTGCGCGCGAGGTCCGCCACCACGCCCGCGCGCGTGCGCGGCTCGACGCGCCGCGCGCCGCCGGCCGTCGCCACCACCATGCCGACCGGGTCCGCGCTCGCGTGCGCGACGGCCGCGAGCCCGACGGCGAGGTGCTTGGCCATCGCCCATTTCCCGTCGGAGCCCACGGGGAACGCCATCGACGCCGACGCATCCACCACGAAGGTGGTGCCGAGGACGGCGTGGTCGGGGGCCAGGCGGATGAAGGCCTTGTCGCTGCGCGCGAGCAGCTTCCAGTCGAGCCGCCGCGGGTCATCCCCCTGGCGATACGGCCGGTACTCGGCGAACTCGGGCGCGACCCCGCGCGACCGCGCCTGATGCGCACCAGGCGAACCCCCCGGCACGAGTCGCCGCGCCGGCCAGCGGACGCCGCGCACGGCGTCGAGCAACGCGCCGTACGGGCCGACCGCCATCGCTCAGAGCCCCGTGAGGCCGCGCGGCTCGGGAACGCGCGCGAGCAGGTCCTCGACGATGCGCTCGGAGTCGATCCCTTCCGCCTCGGCGGCGAAGTTCGGGAGCACGCGGTGCCGCAGCACGGGCCGCGCGACGCGCCGGATGTCCTCCGGCGAGACGGCGTGGCGCCCGTCGAGGAGCGCCGCCGCCTTCGCGCCGAGGATGAGCGCCTGGCCGGCGCGCGGGCCCGCGCCCCAGCGCACGTAGCGCTCCACGAGCGGCGTGGCCTCGCCCTCGCGCGGGCGCGTGGCACGCGCGAGGGCGGCGGCATAGCGGAGGGCGGCGTCCGCCGCGGGCACCTCGCGCGTGAGGCGCTGCAGCGCCCGCGCCTCCGTCGCGCCGAGGATCGGGCGCAGCTCCGCGTCCGCCAGGCCCGTGGTCGCGCGCAGGATCGCGACCTCGTCCTCGCCCCCCGGGTAGCCGATGCGGATGTCGAAGAGGAACCGGTCGAGCTGCGCCTCGGGCAGCGGATACGTGCCCTCCTGCTCGATCGGGTTCTGCGTGGCGAGCACGAAGAAGGGCTCGGGAAGCGCCATCGTCTGGCCGGCCGCGGTCACGCGGTGCTCCTGCATCGCCTCGAGCAGCGCGGCCTGCGTGCGCGGCGGCGCCCGGTTGATCTCGTCGGCGAGCACGATGTTGGCGAACACCGGCCCGCGCACGAAGCGGAAGCTGCGGTGCCCCGTCTTCTCGTCCTCGTCGAGCAGCTCGGTGCCCGTGATGTCGCTCGGCACGAGGTCGGGGGTGAACTGGATGCGGCGGAACTCGAGCGCCATCGCGTCGGCGACCGACCGGATCATGAGCGTCTTCGCGAGTCCCGGCACGCCGACGAGGAGCGCGTGCCCGCCGGCGACCAGCGCCATGAGGATCTCGTCGAGCACGGGGCCCTGCCCCACGATGCGCTTCCCGACCTCCGCGCGCAGCCGTGCGGCCGCGGCGAGCAGCGCGTCGCGGTCGGTGGCGACGGGAGCGCTCGCCGCGGGGGTCAGCGGACGGGCCGCCGCCGGCGGTAGGTGAGGAGGAAGGTCGAGCCGTCGCGTGCGCCGGCGACCGTCACCGGTGCGGACTCGTCGAGCACCTCGAACCCGCGCAGCTTGAGCACGTAGTCGGCCGCCGGGAAGGTGCGTGCGCCGAACGCCTCGAGCGCCGCGCGCTTGAGGGCGAGCGCGCTCGTGTCCGGCGCGCAGCGCACGGCGATCGCGTCCCACTGCTCCGGCATCTGCACGCGCACGGTGATGGCGCCCCCGGCGTCGGCGCCGAGGGCGAGGAGGCCCGGCCGCGCGCGCAGGGAGGAGACGACCGTGCTCATGGGGCCGCCGCGGCCGGCCCCGGCGGGAGGCTCGAGAGGAACTGGGCCACCTGCGCGTCGAACATGTACGACGACGCGTTGACGGCGGTCGACGCGCCGTCCGCGGTCGCGGCGATCACGATCTCCTCGCCGCCCTGCCCGCGCAGGCTCATCCAATTCGGCCCCTCGCGCTCGACGAACGCGGCGTAGATGCCCGAGTCCCGGCCGAAGAACTGCCTCGCGTGGGCGAGCACCTCGCCGGCCGGCAGGCTCGTCACCTGCTGCTGGAGGGTCCGTCCGCTCTGGTGATGTCTCACGTCGTATCCCCTGGCTCTTGGACACCCGCACCGCGTGCGGGGTTCACGTGGAAGTCGCTGGAATCTATCACGGGTCGACGTCCCGCCCCGGGGCGTCGAGGTCGGCTCCCTCGCGGCCCGCGCCGGGCACCACCGGCGCGGCGGCTTCATCCAGGAGCGCCTCGGCCCGCCGGAGGCGGTCC
>JAOUHR010000234.1 GCA_029884515.1 Gemmatimonadota bacterium | reverse complement strand
GACTGGGCGATCACGTCCAGCAAGAGTGACGTCGCCTCCTCCATCTTTCCCTCCGCGGCGAGCGCATTCGCGAGGATCCGCTGATCCTCCGTCACGCGCACCGGATCGTTCAGTTCCCGGTGCGCCGCGATCGCGATCTGCGCTTCGCGCACCGCCAATGCCGCGTCGCCGGTAGCCGTGCGGATCTCCGCACGGCCTGCGATGGCCTGCGCGCGCAGGCTCGCGTCACCCGCGAGCGTCGCCTGGCGCACCGCTTCGTCGGCCGCGTGGAGTGCGTCGGTGAGCTTCCCCTGGTCGCGGTACGAGATGCCCAGGTTGTGGTGCGACTCGGCGACGCCGCGGTCGTTGCGCGCCCGCTGGTAGGCGGCGAGCGCCGTGGTGAACGAACCGACCGCCTGGCCGTACTCGCCCTGCATGTTGGCGATGATCCCGAGGTTGCTCGCGGCGCGTCCCACCGTCGAGAGGTCACCCTCGAGCATCGCCTCCTCCTGCGCCCGGGCGAAGTAGTGGATCGCCTCGTGGATGCCGCCGCGCTCCAGCGCGATCGCACCGCTCACGTTCAGCGCGCGCACCTCGACCGAGCGGTCGCCGGTGGCGCGCGCGCGGGTGAGCGCGCTCAGCGCCCACACCGGCGCCACGTCCATCTGCCCGAGCCGGGCGTGCCCGATCGCCTTGAGGAGGAGCAGCGTGGGCGACTGCTCCAGCTCCTCGTGCGAACGCGCCGAGAGGTACTCGATCAGCTCGCCGTAACGCCCGGTGTCGGCCATCCGCTGCGCCTCGTGCAGCGGCCGGAGCGACTGGCGCAGCTCCGCACCCAGCTCCTGGTCCCACTCGAAGGCGGCCAGCCGCCGCAGCTCGTACTCGGCGCCCATGCTGGTGAAGATGGCCTTGGCGGCGCGGGCGGCAACCCGGGCCTCGTCCGTGCGCCCCGAGCGGTGCAGCAGCATCGCGAGGTCGCGCGATGCCTCGGCGGTCAGTTGCGGCCGCTCGAGGGCCGTCGACTTGCCGATCACGTCGCGCAGGATCGACTCCGCCTCCGCCAGTTGGCCGTCGTGCGTGAGCACGCTGGCCACGATGCGCAGGTCCGACGCCGCCTGGACGGGATCCTGCAGCGCCCGGTGCCGATCGAGTGCTTCGCGCGCCTCGCGGCCGGCCAGCTCGATCTCGCCACGGAAGATCCGGATCTCGGCACGGCCGCGCAGCACCAGCGCGCCGAGGTTCTCGTCGCCGGCGAGCGCCGCCGCTTCGCTCGCGCGCTGCGCCGAGGTGAGTGCGGCGTCCAGGTCTCCCTGTTCGCGATGGGTGATGCCGAGGTTGTGGTGGCACTCGGCGACGCCAGCGTGCAGCCCCACCTGTTCGAAGGCCGCCACTGCCATCGCGTACGAGGAGAGCGCCTCCGCGTGCCGGCCCTGGATGTTCGCGACGATGCCGATGTTGTTGGCGCACCGGCCGATCGACGCGAGGTCGTGGTCGCGACAGGCCGCGAGCAGTCCCTGCGTGAAGAAATCCGCACCTTCCTCGGGCCGGCCCACCACGAGCGCGATGGCGCCGCGCGCGTTGAGCGCGCGGCGCTCCACCGTGGTGTCACCCTCGCGCCGCGCGCCGAGCAAGGCGCGCTCCACCCACTGCAGGCCATCGGCGGTGCGCCCCAAACGGGCGTGGGCAGTGCCGTAAGCCAGCGAGAGCTTCGGAGACTGCTCGACTTCCGCTGTCCAACCGGCGAGGAGGGCCAGTACGTCCGCATGCCGGCCGTCCGCGGCCAGGCGGAGCGCGGTCTCCTGCGTGTCGAGCGAGAGCTTGGCGGCCGTCATGGGGCAGTGATCCTCAGGTCAGGTGGATGTCGTCGATGGCGAACTCACCAGGAAACCGCGTAGTCCGAGAAGTGCCACACGGTCGTGGTGATCGACTTCTCCGCCAGTGACTTCGTCGCGTTGTACTGCTGCCAGGCGCTCGTCGACGTACCGCGGTACCACATCCCGAGCAGGTTGGATTCGATGTAGGTGTCGTAATTGTTCACCAGCCCGTCGCCGTTCAGGTCGCCACTGACGCCACCGTACCAGATCTTCAGGGTGGATGCCTTGTCGAACTTCAGGCCTTCCGGCTCGAAGTGCGCGCCCACCGTCAGCGAGTCCAAGCGGATGGTGATCAGGACCGAGTCCCCGCTCTGGAGGTCGCCGCGCCCCGGCACCCAGTCCGGCTCGCGGGCCGTGAAGCTCAGGAACGGCGCCTTCACGCCGCCGGAGATGTAGTTGATCTGGACGGTGCGCTCCCGTCCTTCGACCGCCCAGAACGTCACCGCGTAGGCATCGAGCGCAGGTGCGAGCCCGGTCGACGCACTCGCAGCGCCCGATTCGCCGCCCACGAGACTGACGAGCGGTCCGCCGCGCTTGAACGCGGCTCCCACCTCCGCGGCGCCGATGACCTCGAACTGCAGGTCGGCTGTTGGCGCCCACCGGAGGAAATGCGGTCCCGTCGGCTGCACGCGGGCAGCCAGGGGCAACGAGAAGTCGCTGCACGATGCCGGGATCAGCAGGCAGGCAAGCGGGAGGAGCAGGCGGCGAAGCGACATGGTGACCATCCCCATTGGGGTAGAAGAGGCGCGGTGATCGGCGAGCAGCTGGCGCGCGACGCGCACCCAAGCGGTGGTGCTAGTAGGCAACCGCATAGTTCGAGAAGTGGTAGAGTGGGATCACCAGCCACCACATGTCGATGTCGACGACGGTGGGCTGGCTGGACCACGCGCTGAGCGCGTCCGGCTGGTACCAGATCGCGACATCGCTCGGCATGCGGCCGCCGAGGTCGAGGAAGAAGTAGTTCAGCGAGAGCTTGGCGGGATTCTTCTTGGAGAACCCCGTGCCGTGCGGACCGAAGACGACCGTGGCGTACACGCGATCGATCGTGACGTACACCGTGACCGTCGTGCCCTTCTTGATGGAACCGCCGGCCTCATCGAAGAACTCCGCGTTCGACGGGATCTCGACCTTCACGAACGGGATCGCCCAGTCCTTGAACATCACATAGAACGTCTTCGACGTCCCGACGACGACCGTGAAGCTCGTGTCGTATGTGGTCAGCGGAGGCGCCCACGATGCGAACTTGAGGAACGTCGGTTCGACCGTGGTGGGCGCGTCGGTGGGCGTGGCGGTCGGATCACTGGTCGGCGAATACGTCCTGGTGCTGGCTTCGCTGCGGCGCGCGCTCGCGCTCGTGCCCTGGTCGAGCTGAGCGACAGCCGACGGATCCGGGAGCGGGGCGAGGGCATCGGCGCACGCGGCCAGCCCGAGCACCGCGAACACGGCCAGCGTGTAGAGTGAACGTGAATGCAAGCGTGTGGTGAACATGAGATCCCCTGATGGTTGTGGAAGATCGTCGCGCACAGGCATCTGGAGCATGAATCACTCCGTGATATCAGCAACGGTTAAGTATTTATTTGACAATGACTTATGATACGGCCGCCAATCCAGAAGCTCTGGGGGCATGGTCATTTCGACCATGGGGGAGGCCGGAACGGCCGCGGAGGTGGCTCACCACGAGACCGCGTACTCCGAGAAGTGCTCGACGCCGGAACTGACGCTCATGTCGAGCGCTGAGGCCGTGGAGGCCATCGCCGTCCAGGCGCTTGTGGCTGACGCTCGATACCACATCCCCAGCGACTGCTGCGCGATGTAGGCGTCCGCGTTGTCCACGACGCCGTCGCCGTTCAGGTCACCCCCCAGCACCCCGTACCAGTACGTGAGTGAGGACGGCGTGCCGAACGTCAGGCCGGCGGGTTCGAACTCCGCCCCGATCATCGAGGGATCCAGCGTGACGGTGATGAGCACGGAGTCACCCATCGCCAGCGTGCCACGACCCGGTACGTACTTGGGGTCGGAGGCGGTGAAGCGGAGATAAGGACTGGCGGTGCCGCCGCTTATGTAGTTGATCTGCAGTGTTCGCGACTTCCCACGCACGGCCCAGAAGCTCGCCTGGTACGTGTCGACGCCCGTGCCGGTGCTCGGTGCACGACGCAGGACCACGGCGCCGATTGACCACTTGGCCTTGCCACTCTTGGTCCAGCTCATGGAGGTGGCCGCCGCACCCGATGCCACGCCGGCGGCGCCGGCGACGTCGCCACCGGAACTCCCATAGAAGCGGACGTACTCGCCGACCTGCCCGGACGACGGAGTCAGCGAGCCTGCAGAGCCTTCCGTTGCCACGACGGCGAACGCAAGCCCGTCGCCAACGGTGCTGCCGAGCGACAGGTACGGATCGATCGTGTTGTCCGAGCCACCCACCGCAGTGAAGGACCCGAGCGGGGTCTGGGGATCGACGCCGGTGAATGACACCGCGCCGCCGACGACCTTCGCGCCACCCGAGAGCGAGACGATGA
>JAOUHR010000233.1 GCA_029884515.1 Gemmatimonadota bacterium | reverse complement strand
TGGCAGTCAGACTCGGTGGGCGTGCCGCCGGTGAGCGAGCGCCCGGCGAGGAACTTCGAGAGCCCGAAGTGCTGGTGGTTGGTGAGCGTCACGCCAAAGGCCATCACCGCGATCGCACCCGCGAAACCGAGCAGCTCGGCCGTGCCGTACAGGATGAACGCGCCGGCCAGCGTGGTGAAGATCGTCGACGGCAGCTGCCGCACGCGCTCCCAGACGAGCAACCATCCCACGCCACCCGCGAGGCCGATCGCCACGGCGAAGACCAGCGAAGAGACGGTCTGCCCGACCATGAGCCCGACCCGCACCTCGCCCTGCTGCGCCGCCTGTACGAGCGCGAAGGTGAGCACGATGCTCGCGACGTCGGCGAGCGCCGACTCGAGGATGAGGAGCGTGCTCGCCCGTTCGCGCACCTTGAGGCTCTTCACCATCGGGATCACCACCGCCGGCGACGTGCCGCACACGATGGTGCCGATGAGGAACGCCCCCATCCAACTCAGGCCGAGGGCGAAGTGGGCACCGACGGCGACGAGCCCGACGGTCACGAATACGGTGGTGAGCGTCACCTGCAGCGTGCTGCGCGCGGAACGCCCGATCTCGCGCAGGTCGAGCGTGGTGCCGCTCTCGAAGAGGATCACGGCGAGCGCGATGGTCGTGAGCACGTGCCCCGCGGAGCCGAACGAGGCGGGGGTGATCCAGTGCAGCACGGGGCCGGCGATGATGCCGATGATCATGAGCACGAGCACGTCCGGCAGCCGCGTGCGGTCGAACGTGATCGCCAGCAGGTGCGCGAGGAAATAGACCGCACCCATCGCGAGGATCGTCTCAGCCATAGGTCACCCGGTCGGGCGCCCGGCGTTCCCCGTCCCGAAGGGAATGATGCCGAACGCGGGATTGCGCCGATGCGAAAAGATGAGGGAAGTCTCGAGGTGCGCGACCTCGGGTCGTGTCGAGAACGCCGCGAGGATGAACTCGCGCAGGTGCTCGGCGTCCCTGACGGCGACGTGCACAAGGTAGTCGTTCGCGCCCGTCAGGTGGTATATGCCGCGCACTTCGGGCAGCGTGACGGCGTGCTTCTCGAACCCCGAGATCGCCGCGCGCGCGTGGCGCTCGAGCCGCACCGCGACCAGCGCCTCGAGCGTGACCCCGTACACGCGCGGGTCCACTTCGGCGTGGTAGCCCAGCAGTGCGCCGACGCGCTCCAGCCGCCGGACCCGCGCGAGACAGCTGGACGGAGCGAGCCCGACCTTGGCGGCGAGCTCCTTGTTCGAGATCCGCGCATCGTGCTGCAAGTACGCCAGGATGTCGCGATCGATTCGGTCGGCGACCGCCGGAACATCCTGTTTCCGAATATCCTGCGGCACACATGGCTCCTTTCTGATGATTCGCCTAAGATAATAGTGAATCCTCGAACCGCGAGCGGATCATGACCAGCCGGAACGAAGAGAGCTTCGCCACGCGCGCCGTGCACGCCGGGCGACACGACTTCAACGAGCTCGGCGTGCACGCCCCGCCGCTCGACCTGAGCTCCACCTACCCGACCCCGGACCTCGACCTGGCCGCGCGCTCCTTCGACCGCCTCGCGTCGGGCGATGCACCCGAAGGCGGATCGTTCGTCTACCAGCGACTCTTCAACCCCACCACGGACCGCTTCGAGCGCGCCCTCGCCGACCTGGAAGGCGCGGAGGATGCGGCGGCATTCGCGTCCGGCATGGCTGCCCTCACGGCCGTGCTCCTCGCCGCCAAGTCGCGCGGCACGCACGTCGTCGCGGTGCGCCCACTGTATGGGACGTCAGACCATCTGCTCACCTCGGGACTGCTCGGTCTCTCGGTCACGTGGACCACACAGGATGAGGTCGCAGGGGCCATCCGGCCCGACACGGCGTTGGTCGTGATCGAGACGCCCGGCAACCCGACGCTCGCCCTGGTCGACATCGCACATGTCGTGCGGCAGGCGGGCCAGGTGCCCGTGATGGTCGACGCCACCTTCGCGACGCCGGTGCTGCAACGCCCACTGGAGCACGGGGCCGCACTCGTCATGCACTCTGCCACCAAGTTCCTCGGCGGACATGGCGACCTGCTCGCCGGCGTGGTCGCGGGACCGCACGCGATGATCCGCGACGTCAAGCACGTCCGCGCCGCCACCGGCGGCCTGCTCCATCCGCTCGGCTCCTTTCTGCTCCACCGCGGATTGCCGACCCTCGCGCTCCGCGTGGAACGGGCGCAGGCCACGGCCGAGATCCTCGCGCAGCGGCTCGCCGAGGATCCGCGCATCCAGAGCATCCGCTACCCGGGTCTGCCCGGACAGGACCCGCGCGGACTCCTCGGCCGGCAGATGACGGGGCCGGGGAGCATCATGAGCTTCGAACTCGCGAGTGACGACGCTCACGTGATGCGCGCCTTCATCCGCGATCTCAAGCTCATCACCCCGGCCGTGAGCCTCGGCTCCACCGACACGCTCATCCAGCCCCCCGCGGTGCTCACGCACCGCGTGGTGGACGCCGGCGACCGGGAGCACGCGGGCATCAGCGGCGGGATGCTCCGCCTGAGCGTCGGGCTCGAGGACGCGCGCGACCTTTGGCGCGACCTCGACCGGGCCCTCGCCGTGGTGCCGCGCGCAGCCGCCCTGCATACTGAGGAGATGACGCCCGCCGCCACGCGGTGAACCCGCCGCACGCCAATCGTCCCCGCTGGGACGACCACGACGACCTTCCGCTCTCGCCGCTCGGCGACGACGCGGAGGCGGAAGTCTGCGTGGTGGGCCTGGGCGGCACCGGGCTCTCGTGCATCACGGAAGCCCTCGCGCTCGGCGCCCGCTCCGTGATCGGCATCGACGCGGTCGGAATCGCCGCGGGCGCCGCGGGACGCAACGGCGGACTCCTCGTCTCCGGCACCTCGGAGTTCCATCACGACGCGGTGACCGCGCTGGGCCGTGAGCGCACGATCGCGATCACCGAGCGCACGGTCGCCGAGATCGACCGCATCGCGCGCGAGGTCCCGCACGCGGTCCGGGTGACGGGGTCGCTCCGGATCGCCGCGTCCGGGCAGGAACTGGAGGATTGCGAGCGCCAGCGCGCACAGATGGTCGCCGATGGATTCCAGGCAGAGTCGTACTCCGGGCCCGAGGGCGACGGCATCCTGTTGCCGACGGACGCCGTCTGCCATCCCCTGCTCCGATGCCGTGCGATGGCCGCAAGGGCTCTGAAGCGTGGAGCCACACTCCATGGCGCGACGTCTGCACGCGTGATCGATTCCGGCACGGTGCGCACGGACGGCGGCATGATCCGCGCGCGCCACGTCTTCGTCTGCGTGGACGGGAACCTCGAGCGTCTCGTCCCCTCGGTCGCGGCAGCCGTGCGCACGGCGCGGCTGCAGATGCTGGCGACTGCGCCGGCGCCGGAAGTGACCTTCACTCGCCCGGTCTCCACGCGCGACGGCTACGACTATTGGCAGCAGCTCCCCGATGCCTCGATCGTGCTGGGCGGCGGGCGCGACGTGGCCGCCGAGTCCGAGTGGACGCCCAAGAGCACGCCCACCGCCGCGATCCAGGACTATCTCACGTCGGTGCTGCGCACCAAGCTCGGCGTCCGCGCCGAGGTGACGCACCGGTGGGCGGCGGTCGTCTCCTACTCGAGGACCGGTCTGCCGGTCTTTCGGGCCCTGGGCGACGGCGTGTACGTCATGGGCGCGTACAGCGGCACCGGCAACGTGGTCGGGGCACTCTTTGGCCGCGGCGCCGCACAGCTGGCACTCACCGGACGCTCTGACCTGCTCTCCCCCTTCCTCGACTGACCGCCATGCGCTGGGACCGCCCGCCGATGCACGACGTGAGCGTGACGCTGCCCGCCTGGGTGGTGGGCCAGGTGGATTATGCGACACGGTATCCCGCGGCCGAGGCGCGGATGCGCGTGGCGATCGGGCTTGCGAGCGAGAACATCGCGCGCGGCACGGGCGGGCCGTTCGGCGCGGCGATCTTCGAGCGGGAGAGCGGACTCCTGGTGGCCGTTGGCGTGAACGCGGTGACGCGACTCAACAACAGCACGGTGCACGCGGAGATGCTGGCCTTCCAGCTCGCGGAGAAACGGGTCGGTTCCTACTCGCTCCGCGCCGAGGGGCATCCGGAGCACGAGCTCTTCTCGTCCTGCGCGCCCTGCGCGATGTGCCTCGGCGCCGCGCTCTGGAGTGGTGTCACCAAGCTCACGTTCGGCGCGCTGCGCGAGGACGCCGAGGCGATCGGATTCGATGAGGGGCCGGTGTTCGACGAGTCATACGCTTACCTGCACGCGCGCGGCGTGGAGACCGTCGCCGGCTTCCTGCGCGACGAGGCGCGCGCGGTGCTGGAGCGCTACCAGGCGCAGGGCGGCACCGTGTACAACGCC
>JAOUHR010000232.1 GCA_029884515.1 Gemmatimonadota bacterium | reverse complement strand
CTTCACGTTCGCGTCGCAGAGTCCGGCGGTCGCGACCGTGTCGGGTACCGGAGTCGTCACGGGCGTCGCGCTCGGCGCGACGACCGTGACCGCGACGAGCGGCGCGACCACCTCCGCGCCCATCGCGGTGAACGTGAGCGCGAGCGTGCCGCCGGTGATCTCGTTCGGCCGCGACACGCTGGCGATCGGTCGCTCGGCGACGAACGTGGCGATCCCGGTCTACCTGAGCACCCCGAGTGGGAGCGCGGTGACCGTGAACCTCGCGGTGGCCGACACCTTCGCGTTCTTCAATCCGACGAGCATCTCGATCCCCGCCGGCCAGACGGTGGGCACCGCGAACCTCAACGGCCGGAACGCCGGCACCACGCAGGTATTCGCAGTGGACGGCGGCGGCAGCGGGTACGCAGGGGACACCGCCGTGCTCGCCGTGCAGGCCACGGTGAGGCTCGACCTCACGAGCTACTCGATGAACGCCAATGATGAGCGTCCTGCGCAGGTGCAGCTCACCGACCCGGCGCCCGCGGGCGGCACGTTCATCACGTTCGTGTTCGGCACGCCGGGGCGCGCCTCGGTCTCGCCGGATCCCGCCTTCATCCCGGCGGGGCAGCTCTCAGCCAATGTGGTGATCCGGGGCCTCACGGCGGGCTCCACCACGCTGACGCCGGCGGCCACGGGCGTGAATGGTGTGGCGTCGACGGTGAATGTCGCGGCCGCCACCATCCTGGCGCAGCCGGGCCAGGTCCGGATCGGGGCGGGCCAGTTCTACGCGAACGCCTATCCGTACGTCACCTACAACGTCGTCAATCCACTGGTCATCACCCTCACCAGCTCGGACACCACCAAGGTGCGTGTTCCCGCGACGGTGACGATCAACTCGGGCACCTACTACGTCTACTACAACGTGACCGGTGTGGCGCCCGGCAGTGCGACGATCACCGGCACGGCGCCGGGGTGGACGGGGTTCTCGACGCCGGTGACCGTGACCACGCCGAACGTGGGGATCTCGGGCGGCGGCACGTACAACACGACGCAACCGGCGATCGGCATGACGGTCTACACCCGCGATTCGACCGGCAACGTCGGCTACCGGAACAGTGCGCTCAACGTGCAGCTCACGTCGAGCGACACGACGGTGCTGCGCGTCCTGACACCGAACGTGACGATCCCCGCCGGGCAGTACTTCAACTCGGGGTTCCCGGCGACCGTGATCTCTGGCGGCACGCCGGGCACGGCCCGGCTCCGCGTCGGCGCGAGCGGACACACCGGCGACTCGACCACGTTCACGTTCGTCGGGCCGAAGCTCAGCTTCAGCTGGACGTCGAGCCTCCTTGGGGCCGGCCAGCAGGACGTCAACGTCTACGTCTCCACGCCGAACAACGTCAGCGCGCCGCTGACGGTGACGCTGGCCAACTCCGACTCGAGCTTCGCCGGCATCCCGACGACGGTCACGATCCCGGCGAACAGCTACTACCAGTACTTCAACGTCCGCGGCAAGGCGCCGGGTCTCTCGACCATCATCGCCACCGCGCCGGGATACTCCGCCGACACCGCGACATACAGGGTGACGTCACCCCGCCTTTCGCTCAGCGGCGGCGGCACGCTGGACAACTTCGGCCCGCCGGTGGGAGTCACAGTCTACTCGACCGACTCCACGCTCACCGTGCACACCCGGATCGACACGCTGATCGTGGCGTACGCCAGCAGCGACACCACGGTCGTGCGCGTGACGGCTGCGGACACGATCGTCGCTGGCCTCTACTACGCGAACCGGGCGCGTGTGACCCCCGTCGGGCCGGGCACCGCGACCGTGACCGTGAGCGCTCCGGGGCACGGTTCCGCCTCGGTCAACTACGCGGTGCGCACGCCCAAGCTCAACCTGTCGTTCGCGACCTTCGTGCTCGGGCGGCGCCAGTACCGGCCGAGTACCAACGAGCAGTACGTCAGCATCCCGAACAACACCGCGACACCGCTCACCGTCACGATCACGCAGACGAACCCGACGGCGGACTCGCTCTCCACCCTCTCGGTCACGATCCCGGCGAACTCGTACTACGCCTACTTCGGGTTCGCCGGCCTCCAGACCGGGCGCGACACCGTCTTCGTGACGGCGCCGGGCTACCTCCCGGACACCGGCGTCGTGGTCGTGAGCACGCCGAGGTTCCTCGGCCCCGGACTGCCGGGCACGGCCACGACCACCAGTCCGCCGTCCACCGTGACCATCTACGCGGCGGACAGCCTCGGCAGTGCGCATTACTCGCTCGACACGCTCCTGATCAGCGCGCGATCGAGCAACACGAGCGTCATCCAGCCGGACAGCGTCGGGTTCCGTCTGCCGCGCGGCGTCTATTACGCGCAAGCGCGCGTCAACTACGTCGGCGCTGGAACCGCGTCGATGACGTATGCCGATTCCCTCGGCCTCGGCTACCAATCGGTGAGCACCAACGCGGTGACGGTCACCGGGCCGGCACTGGGGATCTACAACGGCACACCGACACTCGGGATGCGCCAGAACGGCGGCCCCAACAACGCCTACGTGTCGATCCCCAATGCGATCGGCACCGCGCTGACGGTCAACCTCGTCTCGACCGACCCGACCGTCGCCACGGTGCCCGCGTCGGTGACCATCCCATCGGGCCAGACATACGCGTACTTCCAGATCAACGCACAGGACGTGGTGGGCACGGTGCAGCTCCAGGCGTCGGCCGTGGGCTACTCGCCCGTGAACACCACGCAGCAGGTGACGGCGCCGAGGTTCCTCGTCTACGCGCCGGGCACCATAAACACCACGGCCACGCCGGGCACCATCACGATCTACCCGGCGGACGCCGCGGGCAACTGGCACTATGTGAACGAGAACGTCACCGTCACGCTCACGTCGTCGAGCCAGGCGGTGGGCCGCATCGACTCCGCCACGGTGGTGATCCCGGCCGGCTCCTACTACAACAACAACGCCCGCTTCATCCCGGTCTCCAGTGGCACGGTGCAGGTCACGGCGAGCGACGCGCGCGGCACCGGATACGCCTACGCGACCGGCTCGGCGACCGTCTCGGTGCTCACGCCGACGCTCTACCTCAGCTGGGGCGGCGCCCAGCGCCTCGGCGTGGGTCAGTGGACGGACCAGTACGTCTACTCACCGGACTATCCTGCCGCGCCGCTGACCGTGAACCTCTCCCACCTGACCTCCGCGAGCACGACGCCCGCGAGCCTCACGATCCCGACGAACAGCAACTACATGATCCACCGGATCACGGGCGTGGCGGTCGGCAACGACTCCATCACCTACAGCGCGACCGGCCACAACCCCATCACGGGATTCGTCCAGGTCGGCCAGGGCCGCATCGACGCGCTCGGAGGCTGGCCCGGGGCGCTCGCCTCCGACTCGGTGCAGGTCACGCTCTACGCGCGGGACCAGGACGGGAACATCCGTAATGTCTCTTCGGCCACGACGTTCAACGCCTCCGTGAGCAGCGGCGCGTTCGAGCTGCACGTGGGTGGGGTCGCCGTTTCCAGCGTCACGATCCCGGCGGACGCCAACCAGGTCTCGTTCTGGCTCCGCCGCCTCGCCAACGGCAGCGCCACGGTCACCTTCACCAACGCGAACTACGCCACCCAGGTCACGCCGAGCGTGACCGTCACCGGCGCGCCCTGACCGCGAAACCCGGCTGGGCCTGACGGGCGTATCATTAGTGGCGTCCCCGCTCGTCACCTCGCGGCTGACTTCCCCGACCCGGTTCCCCCTGCGACTCGCGAAAGCCCTCACTTGGCTCTGGCTCGCCGCCGTCGTCGCGATCCTCATCTACTGGATCCGCCATCCGGAGCACTTCACGCAGGCGACGTTCGAGCGGACCCTGCTCGGCCTCGGCGCGTGGGCGTTCGTCGGCTTCACGGTCGCCTCGTTCGTGCGCGGTGCGCTCCTCATCCCGAGCACCCCCTTCGTGCTCGCCGGCGGGGCCCTCTTCCCGAATGCCCTGGCCGAGGTGCTCCTCGTCTCGATGGCCGGGATCGCGGGCTCGGCGGCCCTCCTCTATCGCTTTCCCGGGTTCGCGGGGTACGATACACTGCTCGCAGCCAAGTACCCGGCGCAGCTCGAACGTCTCCGGGTGCAGTTGGTGAAACCGCGGGCGGTCTGGTTCGTGGCGCTCTGGGCGTTCTTCCCGGGCGTCCCCACCGACCTGATCTGCTACGCGGCCGGACTCGTCCGCATGCCGTTCCGCCGCATGATGCTGGGCATCATCATCGGCGAACTCCCGCTCGTCACCGCCTACGTCTTCCTCGGCACGAGGCTCTTCGAGCTCCTGCCCTGACGCCACCGAGACCACGCCCCTGAACACGCACTGGAAGCACGTCAAGACATCGGGCACCATCGTCCGCAGCTCGCCCTTCCTCATCTCG
>JAOUHR010000231.1 GCA_029884515.1 Gemmatimonadota bacterium | reverse complement strand
CGAGCGCCTGCGAAAGGACGGCTGGGTGCGGCTCGACCTCCCGCGCCCGTATGCGCCCTATGCGAACGGCGGCTTCCACACGCCGAGCGGGAAGTGCGAGTTCTTCTCGGAGCGGATGAAGGAGATGGGGCTCGATCCGCTCCCCGCCTTCACGCCGCCGTACGAATCCGCCGAGTCGTCGCCCGAGCTCGCGCGGAAGTACCCGATCACGCTCGTCTCCTCGCCGGCGCATCAGTTCCTCAACTCGAGCTTCGTGAACGTCGGGCCGCTGCGACGCGCCGCGCGCGAGCCCGAGGTGGCGCTGCATCCGCGCGACGCGGAGCGGCGCGGCATCGCGGACGGCGCGCGCGTGGTGGTGGAGAACGACCGCGGACATTTCGCCGCCACGGCGCGCCACCGCGAGGGGATCCGCGAGGGCGTGGCGTGGGCGCCCGGCGTCTGGTGGGCGAAGTTGTCCAAGGACGGGGTGAACGTGAATGTGACAACGAGCCAGCGGCTCACGGACATGGGCGCGGGCCCCGTGTTCTACGACAACCTGGTGGAGATCCGCTTGGCGGTCTGACCGCCGATTATCTTCCGAGTGTGAACAAGCCCCTCCCGACCACGCTCGGCGCGCTCAGGAAGTCCCCGTTCGGCGCCCCGCCGCTCCGCGCCCGTTCCGTCAAGGACGAGCTCCGCACGAACCTTCTCGCGCGCATCGGGGACGGCAAGCCGCTCTTCCCGGGCGTCCTCGGCTACGAGGACACGGTGATGCCGCAGATGGTGAACGCGCTCCTCTCGCGTCACCACTTCATCCTGCTCGGCCTCCGCGGGCAGGCCAAGTCGCGGATCCTGCGTGCGCTCACCACGCTCCTCGACGCGGCGCTGCCGGTGATCGCGGGCAGCGAGACCAACGACGATCCCTTCGCGCCGATCTCCAAGTTCGGCCGCGACCGGATCCGCGAGGCGGGTGATGACACACCGATCGCCTGGCTCACACCCGACCAGCGCTACGTGGAGAAGCTCGCGACGCCCGACGTCACGGTGGCCGACCTGATCGGCGACCTCGACCCCATCAAGGCGGCGCGCGGCGGGCACCTCCTCTCCGACGAGCTCACCATCCATTTCGGCATGCTCCCGCGCGCGAACCGTGGGATCTTCGCGCTGAACGAGCTCCCCGACCTCGCCGGCAAGGTGCAGGTGGGGTTGTTCAACGTGATGCAGGAAGGGGATGTGCAGATCAAGGGTTACCCGGTGCGCCTCGCGCTCGACGTGGTGCTCGCCTTCACGGCGAACCCCGAGGACTACACCGCGCGCGGCAAGATCATCACGCCGCTCAAGGACCGGATCGGGAGCGAGATCCTCACCCACTATCCCGCGACGGTCGACCTCGCCATGTCGATCACCGAGCAGGAAGCCTGGACGAAGCGCGACGGGCTCCCCGTGCGCCTCCCCGACGTGGTGGCGGAGGTCGCCGAGCGAGTCGCATTCGAGGCGCGCGCGGAGAAGCGGATCGACCAGCGCTCCGGCGTCTCGCAGCGGCTCTCCATCACGCTCCTCGAGAACGTGATCTCCAACGCCGAGCGGCGTGCGGTGCGGCTCAAGGAGAAGGAAGTCGTGCCGCGGCTGGCGGACATCTACGCCGCGCTCCCGGCGATCACCGGGAAGATCGAACTCGAGTACGAGGGGGAGCTCATCGGCGGCGCGGTGATCGCCCGCGAGTTGATCCGCCGCGCCGCCGACGCGACGCTCACCGAGCGCGACGACACGCTGGACCTCGACGAGATCGTGATGTGGTTCGACACGGGGCAGGCGCTGCAGGTGAGCGACGACGCGAGCGCGAAGGTGGCGCGGCAGGGCTTCGCGACGGTGCCCGGCCTGATCGAGCAGGTCACGGCCTCCGCACTTGGCGTGAACGACGACGCCGACGCGGTGGTCGCGTGCGAACTGGTGCTGGAGGCGCTGGTCGCGCGCCGGAAGCTCTCGCGATCGGAGACGGGCCAGTACGGCCGGTCAGCTCGCCGCAAGCACGGGATGCCGCCGGAACGCCCAGAGCGCGAAGAGTAGCATCAGCACCGCGCCGCCCCCGATCGCCCAGGCAGCGTCGGTCTCGCGAGCGACGGCGCCCGAGAGGAAGCTCCCGATGGGCGAGCCGCCGACGTACACCATCACGTACAGCGAGAGCACGCGCCCGCGGAGTTCGTCGGGCACGAGGGCCTGCAGGCGTGCGTTCACGAGCGCGTTGTTGAGGATCATCGCGAGCCCCACGCCGAAGAGCAGCAGCCCCGAGATCCAGGCGTGCCGTACGAATGCGAACGCGATCAAGAGCAGCGGGAAGGCGTGGGAGGCGAGACGGAAGAGCCCTCCGCGGTCCTTCCCGCCACCCGTGGCGGCGATGCCGAGCGCCCCGAACACCGCGCCGAGCCCGAACGACGCCATCAGGGCGCCGTAGCCGTCGGGGCCCAAGCCGAGCAGGTCGCGCGCGACCACCGGCAGGAGCGTGATCACCGGCACGCCGAACACGGAGAAGAGGCAGGCGATGGTGAGCAGCATGGGGAGGGGCGGTGTGTCACGCACGTAGCGCAGCGCCTCGAACATCCCCTCGAGCGTGCTGAGTTGTGCGCGCGGGATCGCGCGCCGCTCGGGGAGCCGGATCATCCCCAGCCCGATGAGCACGGCGAGGTAGCTCAGGGCGTTCAGCCCGAAGGTCCAGGCGATCCCGCCCTTCGCGATCACGATCGCGGCGATGGTGGGGCCGAGCACGCGGGCGAGGTTGAAGCCGGTGGAGTTGAGCCCGATGGCCTGTGCGAGGTCCTCCTTGCCGACAAGCTCCACGATGAGCGACTGGCGCGCCGGGATCTCGAATGCCGCCATCGTCCCGCCGAAGAGCGTGAGCGTGAGGAGCCAGTGGATGGTGAGGTGTCCGGTCACGGCGAGCGCCCAGAGCGCGACCGCCTCGAGGAGCATGAGCGTCTGGGCGATGCGGATCACGCGCAGCTTCTCCTGTCGGTCGGCGACCACGCCGCCCGGCAGCGAGAGGATCAGGATCGGGAAGGTGCCTGCCGCGGCGACGAGCCCCACGAGGAAGGCGTCGTCAGTGAGCTCGAGCGCCGTCCACCCCACCGCCACGGTCTGCATCCAGGTGCCGACGAGGGAGATCGTCTGGCCGATCCAGAAGAGCCGGAAGTTCCGGTAGGTGGCGAGCGTCCGGAACGGGTTGAGCGATCGCGGGATGGTCGGCGGGAAGGGGGAAGTCATGCGACGACGGGAAAGTTGCCCCGGCGTCATCCCCGCTGACAGGTGCCGGTCTCGATCACTCCTCGCGCACGAGCGGCTGCCGCACGCGGACCAGCATGCGATCGCCGTGCCCGGCAGTGAGGACGATCCTGATGGTGTGCGACCCCGGCCCGAGCGCCAGGCGCACGCGGTCACGGTCGCCCAACCGGAGGTCGCCGAAGTGGACCGTCGTGTCGGGCAACGACGTGAGCGCACGCCAATCCACCGCACGGTCGTCGACCGTGATCGCGACGACGAAGCGGAGGGTATCCGGTGCGCCGGCCGGATGCACCAGGCGCAGCTGGATATCGGCCTCCTCTGCGCTGACCGTCGCGGTCACCGGCACGTCGAGCGCGACGTCCCACCAGCGCTGCACGCCCGCCTGGCGCTCCACCCGGACCAGCTGGCCGCCGGTTAAGTCGACGGTCTCCCAGTCCACACTCGCCGGACCCAGCCGCGTACTGGAGAACCAGCCGAGCGTGGCGAGCGCCAGCGCGACGAGGCCGAGCGCCGCCCAGCGGGTGCGCTTCCAATACACCTGCTTGCGCCAGCGTCCGCGCCAGATCTGGGGCCAGACCTCCCGACGCGCGACGTCGAGGTCGTAGGGGAAGTCGATCTCCGTCCACGCCATCCCGGCGACGTTCATCCCATAGATCGCGACGTGCTTGCAGACGGCCCGCGTCGCCTCGATCACCCACGCGTTCTGGTGCCCACCCTCGATCAGCTCCGCCGCCGTCGCCATCATGGCGCGCGCGCCGTCGGCATCGAACTTGAGCATCCCGAGGCTCTCGCCCCGGGCCGAGGTGGGAGGGAGGTCCTTGCCGATGTCGGCAACGCGCCGCTGCTTCAACGCCACCTTCGTCTGCTCGCGGCCGCGAGACGAGGTGGAATCGTACGCGAGCACGTTCCCGGGCTGCTCGACCAACTCGTCCAGGATCCGCGGATCGAAGAAGAGGTCGCAGTTGAGGAGCACGAAGGGTCCGCGGACCCAGTCGCGCGCCAACCAGAGCGAGTAGAGGCTGTTGGTCTCGGCGAAGCGATCGTTCAGACGCACCTCGGCGCGATCCCCGATCACCGCCTGCAGCGCGTCGGCGTCGTGCCCCACGATCACCAGGACGGGCCCGATCCCGTGGTCGGCGAGCG
>JAOUHR010000230.1 GCA_029884515.1 Gemmatimonadota bacterium | reverse complement strand
GCCCTGCTGCTGCTCCTGGCCTGCACGACCGCGCTCGGCGCGCAACGGCCTCGCGCGGGCGATCTCGGGATCACGCCCCTCATCGGCGGGACGGCGGGGCCACTGAACGCGATCACCGACGTGGCCGGCGTGGAGGTCGGGCATTCCACGATCATCCGCGGGGCGGCAGGGCCGCTGGTGGTGGGGACGGGACCGGTGCGCACCGGCGTCACCATCGTGCATCCGCGCGGCCAGCGGTCGAACGATCCCGTCTTCGGGGCGTGGTTCACGCTCAACGGCAACGGCGAGATGACGGGCACCACCTGGCTGCAGGAGGGTGGGATCCTCGAGGGGCCGATCGGGATCACCAACACCAACAGCGTGGGCGTCGTCCGTGACGGCATCCTGCGGTGGCAGGTGGGTACGCCCGGGCTCCAGCCGTGGGGCCTGCCCGTGGCCGCCGAGACATGGGACGGCACGCTCAACGACATCAACGGCTTCCATGTGAAGACGGAGCATGTGCTCGAGGCCATCGAGGGTGCGCGCGGCGGACCGGTCACGGAGGGTGCCATGGGCGGCGGCACCGGGATGGTCTGCCTCGGATTCAAGGGGGGGATCGGCACGGCGTCCCGGAAGCTCCCGCCCGAGCAGGGGGGCTACACCATCGGCGTGCTGGTGCAGTGCAACTTCGGCCTGCAGCGCCACCTGCGGATCGCCGGCGTGCCGGTGGGCGAGGAGATCACCGACCTCGCCGAGTGTACCGCGGCGAGCGTGCTCCCGCCGGCACGATATGGGGAGCGGCCACCGCCGCTCTGCCGCGCGGGCGCGGTGCGCGACGACACGCGGGAGGAGCGCGAACTCGGCTCGATCATCGCGATCGTGGCGACCGACGCCCCGCTCCTGCCGCACCAGCTCAAGCGGATCGCCACGCGCGTCTCGCTCGGGCTCGGGCGCGTGGGCAGCTACGCCTCGAACGGCTCCGGGGACATCTTCATCGCCTTCTCCACGGCGAACCCGAACACCTCGATGGCGGGCGACAGCACGCCGGTGATGATGCTCTCCAACGCGCGCATCTCGCCGCTCTTCCTCGCGACGGTGCAGGCCACCGACGAAGCGGTGGTGAACGCGATGCTCGCTTCCGACACGATGGAGGGGGCGGACAACGTCCGTGTCTACGGACTGCCGGCGGACCGTGTGGTGGCGCTGCTCAGGAAGTACGGACGGCTGAGGTAGCCACCGCCCGCGTGCGGCGCAGCTCGAAGGCGACGATCACGCCGAGGATCGTGATGGAGACGGCGGAGATCGCGCACCACGGGCAGAACGTCTTCAGCACGATGAACTCGGCGTATTTGAGCCGCAGCGTGAAGAGGATCGCCGGATAGACGAGCGCGGCGAGCACGAGCGCGGGGCCCCGCGCGTCCACGCGAACCCCCGTGGATCCCACCACCGCCACGAGCACGACGGCGCTGTACCCCACGGCGCCGATGAGCGCGACGTCCACGCCGAGGAACCAGCTCCACTGGCTGAACTGCACGACGGCGCACCCGCCGCTCCCGCCGCACGCGAGCGCGCCGGCCAGGCCGAGCTTCCAGAGGTGCAGGTAGGTGGCGACGAACGCGTTCACCAGCGCGATGAGCGCGATCCACTGCCGATAGGTCATTCCGAGGAAGCCGTCGCGATGCACGGGAGTCATGGCGGGGGATAAGTTAACCCGACGACGAGGGATTCCACTGCCGAGGAGCGGTCCGATGGCCTACGCGCTCAGGAAGATCACGCCCGTGCTGATGGTGGAGGCGATCGAGCCCTGCCTGCCGTTCTGGACGGCGCTCGGCTTCGAGAAGGTCGCCGAGGTCCCGCACGACGACAGCCTCGGGTTCGTGATCCTGGTGAAGGATGGGGTGGAACTCATGTACCAGTCGCGGGCGAGCGTCGCCGCCGACATCGCCGCCGTGGCCGAGTCGCCGATGGGGGGCACGATGCTCTTCCTGGAGGTGGACGACCTGGACGCGGTGATCAGGGCGCTCGGGAAGACGCCGGTGCTGGTGCCGCGGCGCAAGACCTTCTACGGGATGGACGAGATCGGCGTGCGCGAGCCGGGCGGGAACGCGGTGGTGTTCGCGATGCCGACTGGCGAGGGAGACGCCGCCGGCGCGTGAGGGGTCACGCCGGCGCTGCGGCTACTCGTGCTGCCGCAGCCCCAGCCGGATGATGCGCTCGAGCAGGTTGGGATACGGCACGCCGTCGAACGCGGCGCTCGACGCGAACTCCTCGTGCTCGGCGATGTCGGGGTTCGGGTTCGCCTCGAGGAAGTAGGTGCGGTTCTCGGCGTCCACACGGAAGTCCACGCGCGCGTAGCCGGAGAGCTCGAGGATCCGGTAGATCCGCTTGCTGTCGTGGAGCAGCCGCGCCTCCACCTCGGGATGCAGCTGCTGCACCGCCTGGATCACGATCCCCTTCTTGGTCTGGTAGTCGGGGTCGTGCTTCGCCTTCGCGGTGGCGATGAGGGGCTCGCCGGGCTCGCCCCTCTCGGCGACGAGCTCCCACGGCGTGAAGGCGACGAGGCGGTCGTTGCCGAGCACGCTCACGTACAGTTCGCGTCCGGTGATGAACTGCTCGGCGATGGCGTCGGTGCCGATCCGCTCGTGCACCATCCGCACGCGCTCGGCGAGCTTCTCGTCGGAGTCCACCACCGAGGCGCGCGAGATGCCGAGCGAGGAGTGCTCGATGAGGGACTTCACGATGACGGGGAACTCGAGCCGCTTGGGGCGCCGCACCTTCCGGCCCATCGGGAAGACCGCGAACTCGGGCACCCGGATGCGGTGGTAGGCGAGGAGCTTCTTGGAGAGCGCCTTGCCGCGCGAGAGCATCAGGCCGCGTGGGTTGCACCCCGTGTACGGCACCTTCATCAGCTCGAGGAAGCTCACGACGTTGTGGTCGTAGACCGTCTCGCCGTGGAACTCCTCCATCAGGTTGAAGACGATGTCCGGCTTGAGCACGTCCACCGCCTCGCGCACGGGGCGGAGCTCCCACTGCACGCCGAGCACGTGGACGTCGTGCCCGAGCTTGCGGAGGGTGGAGATGACGTCGTACTCCGTCTTGATCTCGAACGATTCGCGCGGCGAGAGCGCGCTCACGACGTCGGGCGGGACGAGGTCGGGGTGCGCGAGGAGGAGGATCCTGAGCTTCCTCAAGCGGCGGCCCTCACGCGGCCCTCATACGGCGATCCAGTCGCGGCGGGCCTGCCCGACGAGGAAGCCCATCGTGCGCGCGGTGAGGAGCACGAGGAAGTCGGTGAGGAGTTCGCGCTCGTTCCCGACGGCGCGGAGCTTGAGCTCCCGGCAGCGTCCGATCATGTCGGTGAGCACCTGGTCGAGGGAGAACTGGTATTCGCCGGTCCAGCGCGAGACGATGCGGCGGATCTCCGCGCGGTGCTCGCGGAGGAAGCTCGCCGCGGTGCGCTTGCGGCGGTGCCTCGGATCGTCGGAGAAGAGGCGCTGGAGGTCGTAGTCGTAGGTCTTGGGATACTCGACCGAATATAGTGCGCGCCGCTGCGTGTAGTGCTCGAGCAGCGTGGAGCGGAGCGAGCTGATCGGGTCGAGCACGCGCCGGTCGAGGTTGGGCGGCCGCGTGCCGGCGATCTCCTGCATCAGGGTGTCGACGTACTCGAGCTTCTGCAGCGCGGGCCATCCCTTGTAGCGGCGGCGCCAGTCGCTGCGCGGCCGCAGCCAGACGGCGAAGGTCTCCGCGAAGTCCTCGTCGGGATGGCTCTGCGCGTACCAGCGGCGCAGGTGCTGCACGTAGCGCTTGCTCGCCGGATTGGGGCGGTAGGCCTCGGGATACTTGGTGGACGACTTGCCGAAGAGCCGCTGCCACTCACGCCGCCGCTGCAGTTGGTAGCCGTGCTGGATCGCGTGCCCGCACTCGTGGCGCATGATCATCATGCACTCGTTGTACGTGCCGCCCTCGATCTCGATGAACTGCGCGCGCTCGAGCTTCACGAGCCGGGGGTGGAGGAGGTAGAAGGGCACGGCGAAGCCGGAGACGCCGTCGGGCGAGAACCACTCGTCGGAGACCCAGATGTGCGGCTTGAGCCGGATGTCGCGGTTCTCGAGTTCGCGATGCAGGTCGTCCACGCACTCCTCGACCCAGGTGCCCTCGAGCCGGAGCTTGAGGTCGCGGAACCTGAATTGGAGGAGCTTCTCGTCGGGCCACTTGGCCCAGGGGTAGCGACGGGCGGCCATCGTCAGACAGGCGGGGAGGGTGGTGCGGGGGGTGGACGGGACGGGGAATGTCGCGAAGGGGGTGGGGGATGGCAAACCGGGCCTCCCGCTTCTGTTCTCCGGCCTCTCGGGGCAACCTTTTTCAGCCCCCAGACGTCCAACGGGAAGTGCCGTGGAACTCCGGCTCTGTACGGCCCGTAGGTTTCCGGC
>JAOUHR010000006.1 GCA_029884515.1 Gemmatimonadota bacterium | reverse complement strand
TCGTGCGCATCACCGGGCGCGTCACCGACCCGATGGCCTTCGGCGACGTCACCGTCGTCGTGCGCGAGGGCACGCCGGTCCGCGTGCGCGACCTCGGCACGGTCGTCGACGGCACCGCCGAGAAGCGCAGCGCATCGCTCATGGGCTCCAACCCGGCCCTCTCGCTCGAGGTGCTCAAGATCACGGGGGCCAACACGGTCGAGGTCGCGGACCAGGTGCGCGTGGTGGTCGACGAGCTCCAGCGCCAGCTGCCGAGCGACATCGCGATGACGATCATCCGCGACGACTCGCGCAAGATCCGCGACGCACTGTCCGACGTGGAGCTCACGCTCGTCCTCGGCGCGATGCTCACCGTGCTGATCATCTACCTCTTCCTCAACTCCTGGCGCTCCACCGTCATCACGGGACTCACCCTCCCCGTCGCCATCATCTCGAGCTTCTTCGCGATGTGGATGTTCGATTTCACGCTGAACACGATGACGCTGCTCGCCCTCTCCCTCGCGATCGGCCTCCTGATCGACGATGCGATCGTGGTGCGCGAGAACATCGTCCGGCACGTGGCGATGGGAAAGGACCACTACGTCGCGTCCAAGGACGGCACCGACGAGATCGGCCTCGCCGTCTTCGCCACCACGCTCGCGGTGATCGCGGTGTTCATCCCCGTGGCCTTCATGGGTGGGATGATCGGCAAGATCTTCTTCCAGTTCGGCGTCACGGTCGCGTTCGCCGTCGGCGTCTCGCTCTTCGTCTCGTTCACGCTCGACCCGATGCTCTCGAGCGTTTGGCGCGACCCCGACGCCGAGCAGCACGGGGAGGAGGCCCGGCGGCGCGCGGGCCCCATCCGCCGCGTGGCGCTCGCCTTCGATGCCTGGTTCGAGCGCGTGGCCGACCGGTACCCACCCCTCCTCCGGCGCGCGATCCGGCATCGCTGGCTGGTGCTCGGCGGCGCCGTCCTGTCGGTCGGCCTCGCCTTCCTCATCGCGAGTCGCATCGGCTTCACCTTCATGCCCGACTACGACGCGGGCGAGTTCAACGTCTCGTATCGCGTGCAGCCCGGCGCCCGCGTGGACTACGTGGTGAGCAAGGGGATGTCGATCGACAGCATCGTGCATCGCATCCCCGAGGTGGAGTTCACCTACCTGACCGTGGGCGGCGGCGGCGGCCGCGGCAGCGGCACGGGAGGCCAGCTCTTCGTGCGCCTCAAGCCCCAGCATGACCGCACCCGGTCGATGGCCGAGATCCAGAACGCGTTGCGCCCGCAGCTGCGCAACGTCTCCGCCGCGCGCGCGAGCATCGACGGCACGCGCTCGATCTTCGGCGGGTACCGGCAGCCGATCGTGGTGAACGTGCAGGGGCCCGAACCGGGGCGCCTCAAGCTGATCGCCGGCCAGGTGATGGACGTCGTGCGCAACACGCCGGGGATGGCGGAGCCCACCTCGAGCGACCAGGGCGACATCCCGCAGCTCGACGTGCGTGTCGACCGGCAACTCGCCTGGGCAGCCGGACTCGGTGTCGGTTCCATCGCCGGCACGCTCCAGCCGCTCTTCAGCGGCACGCGCGCCACGCTCTGGCAGGATGAACAGGGCTACACGCACGACGTGCGCGTGGTGTATCCCGAGTCCCTCCGCGCCTCCGCGGAAGATGTGTCGAACATCCCGGTGACCGGCACCGCGATCGATGCGCGCACCGGCCTGCCCGCCGCGATCCCGCTCTCGCAGGTCGCCGACGTGCGCGCCGGCGTGGGCCCACAGCAGATCGAGCGCCGCCAGCTCCAGCGGCAGATCTCCATCTCGGCCGGCGTGCTCCCGGGCGCCGCCGTGGGCGACGTGTACGCGGCGACGCTCGTCCGCCTCGACTCGCTCGTGCTCCCCGCGGGCTACCGCACCGTCTTCACCGGCGACGTGCAGAACCTGAACGAGACCAAGGGCTATGTGCTCGAGGCGATCGTGCTCGCGATCGTCTTCATCTACCTGATCCTCGCCTCGCTCTTCGGCTCGTTCGTGCAGCCGCTGGCCATCATGCTCTCGCTCCCCCTCTCGCTCCTCGGCGTGTCGCTGGCGCTCCTCGTCACGGGCGGGACCCTCAACGTGATGTCCATGATCGGCATCATCATGCTCATGGGCCTCGTGACGAAGAACGGCATCCTGCTGATCGACTTCGTGAACCACGCCCGCAGCGAGGGGAAGGACCGGATGGGCGCCATCCTGGAGGCCGGCCGCATCCGGCTCCGGCCCATCATCATGACCACCGTGGCGATGATCTTCGGCATGCTCCCGCTCGCCCTCGCCATCGGCGAGGGCGCCGAGCAGCGGTCCCCGATGGCCCACGCCGTCATCGGTGGCCTCATCACCTCGACCCTCCTCACGCTCTTCGTGGTGCCCGCGGTGTACACACTGCTGGACGACCTCGCGCTCTGGTTCGCCCGCCGCAGGGGGGTCGCGCACCGTGCGCAGCCGACCCCGGTCAAGGAGTCCCCGGCCCTCGCGAAGCAGCGAGCGGAGATCCCCGCTTGACGGCAGGGGGTCGTGCATTGTATTCAGCGACCTGAAGAAGTGCGCGATTCATCAACAGGAGGGTGCGATGCCGCTCGACGAGGCGCTGTTCGACAGACTCTTCTCGGATCGCGACGACGATGAAGAGGGGGGATTCGGGGGAGGCGGCGGCAAGGCCTCCTACGACGACGATGAGGACGAGGATGGTGGGTGGGCGATCAACAAGGACCAGTCCGACTCACTCTGGGACTCGACCGACGAGGGCGATGATGATGACGAGGAGGGCGGCGTCGCCCCGTCGGCCGACGCGACGGACGACGACGAGGATTCGGATCTCTTCGGCGAGTCACTGAGCGCGCCGCGCCGTCGCGGTCGCAAGCCAGCCGAGAAGCCGCGCGTACCGAGCATCTTCGAGACCGGAGAGACCGAGGCGCCCGCCGCGGTGCGGGCGCCGGTGAAGGTCGTCGCGGCGCCGGCGGCGAAGCCAGCGGCGAAGCCAGCGGCGAAGCCAGCGGCGAAGCCGGCGGCGACGGCCAGGGCCGCGAAGCCCGCGGCGAAGTCCCAGCCAGCCGCGAAGGCCAGGACCGCAGCGACGCCGAAGAAGAAGGCCGCCGGGAAGGTGGTGAAGAAGGCCGCGAAGAAGGCGGTCAAGAGGGCGAAGACGGCAGCCAAGAAGGCCGTCAAGAAGACCGTCAAGAAGGCCAAGAAGGTCGCCCGCAAGGCCGCGAAGAAGGTGGCCAAGCGGCCCGCGGCCCGCCGCAAACCCTCAAGGAACCCGGCCAGGAAGAAGTAGCCGACCGGCGCGATGGGCTCACGCCCGGCGACGCACCATGCGTCGCCGGGCGTCGTGCATCGCCCATTGCGCCGCGCACAGCGGTCGAGATCGATGCCGCCGCACGCCCCGCCACGCGGAACCTGCCGCGCAATCGCCTATCCGTGCGGACTCACGGGCGCTAATCTTTGCGGACGATGTCGGACTCGCCCGTCGCCCTGCTGCGCGCTCACTCGCGTCACGCTCCCTGGAATGCCCGCGGGCTCGCCGCGCACGCCACGGCCCTCGTGGATGCGGCCGGCATGCGCCCCACCAACACCTCCGCGCGCGCCGCGCCCAGCGCCCGGGCCATCCGCTTTTACGTCGCGAATGGCCTGCTCGACCATCCCGAGGGCAAGGGCACGGCCGCGACGTACCACTACAAGCACCTCCTCCAGTTGCTCGCGATCAAGATCCGGCAGCGCGAGGGCCAGACACTCGACGTGATCAAGGGCGAGCTCGCGGCGATGCAGGGCGACCAGTTGGAGAAGCGCGTTGCGGGATCGCTCGCCCCCGCACTCGGCAATGGCGCCGACACGGCAGTGCTGCGCGACGACGATCTCACGATCGCTTGGCGCCGCATCGTCGTCGCCGACGGCATCGAGCTTCACGTGCGCGAGGACTCCGCGGCAGCGCGCGAGTCGGCGATGGTCGCCATCCGAGAGTCTGTCCGCGCCGCCCTCGGCCGAGAGGACGTGCGCTAGTTCGGGGTCTCTGGCCCCTTGCCTGGATTCACGTGCACCACAACATTAGGGCCGGATGCCCCCGACCTCGCGTCGCCGGCCTCCGGCGCGCACCGTCTTCCTCGACCGGGCGCTCGAGGCCCTCCCGCTCTTCCGCCTCTCCGACAGTTCGGAGGATTCAGCCGTTTCCCTCACCACCGACGGCGGCGGACGCTGGCGCGTGCTTCCCGCGCCAGGCGAGAGGCTCCCGGGCACCTTCGACCAGGACGTCTACGTCGAACTGCTGCGCCGATTCCGCGAAGCCGAGTCACCGGCCGACGGCGCGGTCACCTTCACCCTCCACGCCTTCCTGCGCTCCATGGGACGTCGCGTGGACGGCCGCACCTACGAACAGCTGCGCGGCGCACTCGGCCGGCTTGAGCGCACGGTGCTCGAGAGCGAGGGCGCCTGGTTCGACGCCAAGCGCCGCAAGCACGTCGCGGCACGATTCACTCTCCTCTCGGCCGTCGCCATCGACCGCCGGCGCCTCACCGATCGCGACCAGCTCGCCCTCTTCCCCGCCCTCGCCTCCAATGAGCCCGGCGACGCGCGCGTGGTGCTCGACCCGCACATGCGTGCCAACATCGCCGCCGGCCATCGCACCGCACTGCTCGCGCCACGCTACTTCGCCCTCTCCTCACCCGTGGCACGCCGGATCTACCGCCTCCTGGAGGCGGTGCGCCCCGAACAGGGCAGCGAGTGGCGGCTCCCGCTCGAGCGCGTCGCCGAGCTCCTTCCGCTCGCCCAGCGCTACCCCTCGCACCTGCAGCGTGTGCTGCAGCCCGCCCACGAGATGCTCGTCACGGCCGGGATCGTGAAACGGGCCGAGTTCGAGCAGGCTGGCCGCGCCTGGACCGTGGTGTACGAGTTCGCACCCGCCCGGACCTGACCGGGGCGGCTCCCGGAACCCCCGGTAGCCCTGCGCGTACTCCCTACTTACGTTCCTCAGACTCCCTCAATCGGCCGCCCTCGACATGTCCCGCTCCCGCAAGCTCGCCCTGGCCGCCCTCGTCGCCCTCCCGCTGGTGGGCGCGGCGTTCATCGTCCAGGACCAGGGCACGCGCAACAGCGCCCGGCTCTTCGACCAGGTGCTGTCGATCATCAACGATCGCTTCGTCGATTCGCTTGGCACGGGCACACTCTATGAGAAGGCGGCACGGGGCCTCGTGGAGTCGCTCGACGATCCCTACTCGCAGCTGTACACGCCGAAGGACCTCGAGGAGTTCAACACCACCACCGGCGGCTTCTACGGTGGCATCGGCATGCTGATCGAGGATCACGAGGGCTCGTTCATGATCAGCAAGGTCTACCCGAACACGCCGGCCGAGGAGGCGGGCATCCGCGAGGGGGACCGCATCGTGGGCGTCGACACCGCGTCCACGCGCGGCTGGACCACCGCGCAGGTCTCCGCCGGCCTCAAGGGACGGCCGGGCACGCAAGTGAAGGCGCGTTTCCTGCGTCCCGGCGTGCCGCAGCCGTTCGAGGTGGAGTTCACGCGCCGCACCATCCGCATCCCGGCCATCCCCTACGCGCTGATGCTCGAGGCGAAGACGGCGTACATCCCGCTGCAACAGTTCAACGAGACCACGACGCGCGAGTTCGCCGAGACGCTCCGCCGCCTGCAGGCTGAGGGCGCGACGAGCCTCGTGCTCGACCTGCGCCGCAACACCGGTGGCTTCCTCGACCAGGCGCTGCAGCTCACGAACTACTTCCTGCCCCGCGGCAAGGAGCTCGCCACCGTCCGCGCCCGCGTCGGGCCGCCGGAGCGCTACGTCGCCGAAATCGACCCGATCGCGCCGGGCATCCCGATGGTGATCCTCACCGACGGCTACACGGCGTCGGCATCGGAGATCGTCGCCGGCGCACTCCAGGACCATGACCGTGCGCTGATCGTCGGCACCACCTCCTTCGGCAAGGGGCTCGTGCAGTCGGTCTACCAGCTCGATGGCGGCTACGCCATCAAGCTCACCACCGGCAAGTGGTACACACCGAGCGGGCGCTCCATCCAGAAGGATCGCCACGCCGATGGCAACGGCAACTTCGTCGAGGTCACGCCGGACTCGCTCGAGACGGACTCCGTGCGCCTCGCCCGTCCGCAGTTCAAGTCCGACGGCGGGCGCGTCGTCTACGGCGGTGGCGCCATCACGCCGGACGTGATCGTCCCCTACGACACGCTCACCACCGCCGAGCAGAAGCTCGCGCGCGCGCTCGTGCCGCGCTCGCAGGACGTCTACCTCGTGCTCGACGACTACGCCTTCAGTCTCAAGGGCGCCCTCAAGCCCGACTTCATCGTGAGCCAGGCACAGCGCGATGAGTTCCTCAAACGCCTCACGGCGAAGGGCGTCGCGGTCGACGCGGGCGAGTGGAACACCGGGCGCGCGTACGTCGACCGCCTGCTCGCGGACCGCATCGCGCGCCGCGCCTTCGGCGATTCCACCTGGAAGCGCCGCGATGTCCCCGACGATCCGCAGTTGCTCAGGGCGATCGAGCTCCTGAAGAAGGGGCGCACCACCGCCGACCTGCTCGCTCTCGCGGCGCCCGCCAAGCCGGCGGCCAGGCCCGAGTAGTTCCCCATCACGAATCCCCATCTCCCTCTGATGTCCAAGCGAATCCTGGTCGCCGCCGCGCTCCTCGGCGCGGCGGCCTGCGAGCCATCCACGCCCGCCGTCATCGTCCAGCCCGAGCCGGGCGAGACGCGCCTCTCCAACATCCACCAGCTGACGTTCGGCGGCGAGAACGCCGAGTCGTACTGGAGTGCCGACGGCAAGTGGATCACCTTCCAGTCGTCGCGCGACGGACGGAAGTGCGACCAGCAGTTCGTCATGCGCGCCGACGGCTCCGACGTGAAGCGCGTCTCCGACGGGCGCGGCAAGACCACCTGCGGCTGGTTCTTACCCGGCGGCGACCGCCTCTTCTTCGCGTCGAGCTCGGCGCACGGGGATGCCTGCCCCGCCAAGCCGGACCCCTCCAAGGGCTACGTCTGGCCGCTCGACCCGTACGACATGTACACGGTCAACCGCGACGGCTCCGACCTCAAGCGGCTCACGAACTACGACGTCTACACCGCCGAGGGCGTGCTCTCACCTGACGGGAGGACCATCGTCTTCACGTCCCTCAAGGACGGCGACCTCGACATCTACACGATGAACGCGGACGGCACCGACGTCCGCCGCCTCACCAACACGCCGGGCTACGACGGCGGGCCATGGTGGTCCCCCGACGGCACGAAGATCGTTTACCGCGCAAACCACCCGAAGGACGCCGCTGAGCTGGAGCAGTATCGCTCGTTGCTCGCCGACGGCCTGATCCGACCGAGCAGGGTGGAGCTCTTCGTGATGGACGCCGACGGCTCGAACCAGCGCCAGGTGACCGACCTGGGTGGCGCGAACTTCGGCCCCTCGTGGAGCCCCGACGGCACCCGGATCATCTTCTCGTCCAACTTCGTCGCGCCGCGGAGCGGGAATTTCGAGCTCTATCTCGTTGATGCCAGCGAGACGATGGCCACCGCCGACAAGCTGGAGCGCGTCACCACCTCGCCGGTGTTCGACGGCTTCGCGATGTTCAGCCCCGATGGCTCCAAGCTGATGTGGGCATCGAATCGGCACGCCAAGGTCGAAGGCGAGACGAACGTCTTCGTCGCGGACTTCCGCTGGTAGGCGTTTCCACGACGGAGCGGCGCACGCGGGGGGTCCGGTGGACGCACACCGGACCCCCCGCTAGTATCGTGGCATCTCCCCGGAGGAGTCCATGGAAATCTTCCTCGGCGCCATCGGCGCCCTGATCGTCGTCATCATCGCCAAGAGCGTTCGCATCATCGGCCAGGCGGAGGTCATGGTCGTCGAACGCCTCGGCAGCTTCAACCGCGTGGCCCGCTCCGGACTCAACCTCCTCATCCCGTTCGTCGAGCGCGCCAAGACGATCGACGTGCGCTACTTCGAGAGCGACGTCACGGGGCTCAAGAAGATCGTGGCCGCCACCACGGCGCGGATCGACCTGCGCGAGCAGGTGCTCAACTTCCCGTCGCAGCCGGTGATCACGAAGGACAACGTGACCATCGACATCGACGCCGTGATGTACTACCGCGTGGCCGACCCGCAGAAGGCGACCTACTCGGTGCAGAACCTCCCGTACGCCCTCGAGACGCTCACCCGCACCACGCTGCGCAACATCGTCGGCGACATCGAGCTCGACCAGACGCTCGCCTCGCGTGACATGATCAACCGCAAGATGCGCGAGGTGATCGAGGAGGCCTCCATCGGATGGGGCGTGGACGTCACGCGCGTGGAACTGCAGAGCATCGAGCCCCCGCGCGACATCCAGCAGTCGATGGAACTCCAGATGCGCGCCGAGCGCGAGCGTCGCGCCGCCGTCACCAACGCCGAAGCGTCCAAGCGCGCCGCGATCCTCGAGTCCGAAGGCCAGAAGGAGGCACAGATCCGGAAGGCCGAGGGCGAGAAGGGTGCCGCGATCCTGCGCGCCGAGGGGCTCGCCACCGCACGCCTCGCGATGGCCGACGCGGAGGCCGAAGCGGTGAAGCGCATCACCGCCGCACTCCCGCCCGGCGAGGTCTCCTCCTACCTGCTCGGGCTCCGCTACATCGACGCGCTGCCACAGGTCGCCCAGGGCAAGGGCACCACGATCTTCCTCCCGAGCGAGGCCATGGGCGTGCTCGGCGCGATCGGTGGCATGAAGGAGATGCTGAAGGGCGTGGGGGGAGCCGCCGCCGAGAAGCCCGCGCGCAGCGGAGGCCAGCTTGGTATCAAGCCCGGGGACGACTAGTGGCGAAGATCACCCGTGAGCGGGCGACGCGTGTCGCCAAGGCTCACGCCTGTTCGCATTGCCAGGAGTACACGTATCGCAAGCTCTCCGTGAAGCCCGCGTCCGCCGCGATCACGAAGGAGCTGGGCGCCGTCTGGATCGCCGTGAAGGTCTGCGGCGTCTGCGGCTACCAGAGCGAGATCGGCATCGAGGCCGACGGCGACATCGTCTTCGAGAGTTAGCGGCCGTGGCGCACGCGCTGCTGCGCCGGCTGCTCGACGAACACACGGGCGTCCCCGGGCGCGCGCTCCTCGCGTGGCGGACGCGCGGGCAAGCCGAGGCGCTGCTCGCCGGCCGCGGCCTCGCCGAGCCGGGCCGCGCGCTCGCCGCCCGGCTCGGCCATCGCGTGGTGCGCGGGCCGTTCGTGGGGATGCTGTACCCGCGGCGACGCGGCGACATCGTCCACGCGACGAAGCTCCTTGGCGCGTATGAACGGGAAGTGCACGTCGCGATGGAGCGGCTCGTGGCGCGGCGCCCGACGCGCGTCGTGAACGTGGGCTCGGGTGACGGCTACTACACGGTCGGCCTGGCGCGGCGTCTGCCTGACGCCGAGGTGTGGGCCGTGGACCCCGATCCGCTGGCCCAGCGTGCCTGCCGCGGCACGGCGGCACGGAATGGCGTCGCGGCGCAGCTGCGGTACGCCTCCCGGCTCGACGCCCGCGCGCTTGAGCAGGTGCTGCTTGGCTCGCCGCGTGCCTCCGCGACGCACGCGTCCGCCGTCGACGCCCCCGCGCACCGTGCGGCCCCTGCCGGCGCCACGCATGGTCCCGCGCGCCGGGATCTCTGCCTCGTGGACTGCGAAGGCTACGAGGACGAGCTGCTCGACCCAGCCGCCGCGCCTGCCCTCGCGCACGCCGACCTGCTCGTGGAGACGCACGATTTCGCGCGCGCCGGCGTGACGGAGCGGTTGGCGGCACGCTTCGCGGGTACGCATGATGTGGAACGCCTTGAGATCGCCGCACGCGATCCGCTCGCCTTCCCGGAGCTCGCCGCCTTGCCGGGTGAGGTCGCACGCGGACTGCTCGACGAGTTCCGCCATCCCCCCCAGTCCTGGATCGTGCTCACCGCACGGAGCCACGGAACGGAGCCCTGATGCCCCCGCTCGACATCCCCCGCCTCGCCCCCGGCGACCGCGTGCAACACGAACTCCTCGTGCGCGAGCGCGACGACAAGACCACCAAGTCCGGCGATCCGTTCGTCATCCTCAAGCTCGGCAACGCCACCGGCGTGCTCTCGGTGAACGTCTGGAAGGAGCACGTCCCGCAGATCGAGGGCGTGCGGCCCGGGCAGGTCGTGCAGGTGATCGGACAGATGGACACGTACAAGGGCGCGAAGCAGCTCAAGCTGACCGCACCGCCGCGCGTGGTGGCGAAGAGTGCCGGCAACCTCGACGACTTCCTCCCGCGCGTGAGCGTCAGCACCGACGAACTCTGGAGGAGCGTGGACGACTGGCGCGCCGAGATGAGGGGGACGCTCCGGAAGGTGGTGGACCTCTTCTTCGCGGACGACTCGTTCCGGGAGCGTTTCGCGCGCACCCCCGGTGCGACCCGCGGCCACCACGCGCAGGTCGGCGGCCTCCTGCTCCACAGCTGCGAGGTGGCGAACATCGCGCGCCACTCCGTGCAGACCATGCGCGGCGACGTCGCGCTCGTCACCGCCGGCGCCCTCCTCCATGACATCGGGAAGGTCGACGCGTACGCCGTCGAGCTCGCGGGCTTCGAGTACACCAAGTCCGGCCAGCTGCTCGGCCACATCGTCCTCGGCTCGCTGATGCTCGAGGAACGGCTGCGCACGCTTCCCGAGGGGACCGTGAGCGAGTCCCAACGGCTCGAGCTCCATCACTTCATCCAGTCGCACCACGGCATCCCCGAGTATGGCGCCGCCGTGCGACCGATGACGCTCGAGGCTGAGATCCTGCACTACGCCGACCAAGCCTCGGCCAAGGGGAACGACTTCAACGAGGCGGTCGAGGACAGCGAGCTCTTCCCCGGCGACGACCTGGAGTTCTCAACCAAGCGGAGCTGGCGCCTCGAGCGGCGCGTCTGGCGCCGCAAGCATCGCTGGGAGTGAACAACGACCCGCACGGAGCCCACCATGTCCCGCGTCACGCATTTCGAGATCCACGCCGCCGATCCCGAGCGCGCCAAGGCCTTCTATGAGGAGGTCGTGGGCTGGTCCATCGCCAAGTGGGACAACCCGGGCTGGGACTACTGGTTGATCGGCACGGGACCCGACGACAAACCCGGGATCAACGGCGGCATGCTCAAGCGGCGCGGCCCCACACCCTCCAAGGGCCAGCCCGTCAACGGCTTCGTCGTCACGCTCGAGGTCGCCGACCTCGACGCGACCCTGAAGAAGGCGCTCAAGTCCGGCGCCGAGGCTGCCGTGCCAAGGGCGGCCATCCCCGGCGTCGGCTGGCTCGCCTACATCCATGACCCCGAAGGCAACATCCTCGGCCTGATGCAAGCCGATCCCTCGGCCAAGTAGTTTCCGTGGCATGACCCCGACCACCATCCGGCAGGACGACTTCGTCCAGTCCATCGCGGACGCGCTGCAGCACATCTCGTACTTCCATCCGCTCGACTACATCCGCGCGCTCGGCGCCGCGTACGAGCGGGAACAGAGCCCGGCGGCCAAGGACGCCATCGCGCAGATCCTCACGAATTCACGGATGTGCGCCGAGGGGCACCGGCCGATCTGCCAGGACACGGGGATCGTCGTGGTCTTCCTCAAGGTCGGGATGGACGTGCGCTGGGACACGAAGCTCTCCGTGCAGGAGATGGTGGACGAGGGCGTGCGCCGCGCCTACCTGCTGCCGGAGAACGTGCTGCGCGCGTCGATCGTCTCGGACCCCGCGTTCGGCCGGAAGAACACGCGCGACAACACGCCGGCCGTGGTGCACATGGAGCTCGTGCCGGGCGACACCGTCGAGGTGAAGCTCGCGGCGAAGGGAGGTGGCTCGGAGAACAAGGCGAAGTTCACCATGCTCGATCCCAGCGACTCCATCGTGGACTGGGTGATGAAGACCGTCCCCACCATGGGCGCCGGGTGGTGCCCGCCGGGGATGCTTGGTATCGGCATCGGCGGCTCGGCGGAGAAGGCGATGGTCCTCGCGAAGGAATCGCTGATGGACGCGATCGACATGACCGAGCTCAAGGCACGCGGCCCGAAGAGCAGGATCGAGGAACTCCGCATCGAGTTGCACGACAAGGTCAATGCGCTCGGCATCGGCGCGCAGGGACTCGGCGGGCTCGCCACCGTGCTCGACGTCAAGATCCTCGACTATCCCACGCACGCCGCGTCCAAGCCCATCGCGATGATCCCGAACTGCGCGGCCACGCGGCACGCGCACTTCACGCTCGACGGGCGCGGCGTCGCCCGGCTTCCCATGCCGAGTCTCGCCGACTGGCCCAACGTCACCTGGCGCCCCGACGTGAACGCGAAGCGGGTCGACCTCGACGCGCTCACCCCCGCCGAGGTCGCGACATGGCAGGCGGGCGACCGGCTTCTCCTCAACGGCAAGCTCCTCACCGGCCGCGACGCAGCGCACAAGCGTATCGCCGACCTGTTCGCGAAGGGCCAGCCGCTGCCTGAGGGCGTGGACTTTACCAACCGCGTGATCTACTACGTGGGTCCGGTGGATCCCGTACGTGACGAGGCCGTCGGTCCCGCCGGGCCGACCACCGCGACACGGATGGACAAGTTCACCGAGATGATGCTGGCCCAGACCGGGCTCATCGCGATGGTGGGCAAGGCCGAGCGTGGGAAGGCGGGGCTCGACGCCATCCGGAAGCACAAGGCCGCGTACCTCATGGCCGTCGGCGGCGCCGCGTACCTGGTGTCCAAGGCGATCCGTTCGGCACGCGTCGTCGCCTTCGGAGACCTCGGCATGGAGGCGATCTACGAGTTCGAGGTGGAGGAGATGCCAGTGACAGTGGCGGTCGATGCTGCGGGGCACAACGTGCATGAGACCGGGCCGCGCGAGTGGCAGGACCGGATCCGGGAGTTGCCCGTCCTGCAGACGTGAGACGAGTGATGGGCGAGGAGGGGGGCTGAGCGCCCCCTTCGCCCTCCTCTCACCCTCCGCCCGAGTGCTCGATGCGCCCTGTCTCCCGCGTCGCTGTGCAGTTCGTTTCGCTGCTCGCCTCCCTCGCCGCCCTCGCAGGCGTGTCGACCGAGTCTGCCGCGCAGTCGGCGGACCACGATGCCGCGTATGCCGTGGTGAAGTCGCTCTTTGAAAGCATGAGGGCGCGGGACACGAGTGCGATGCGAGCCGCCTTCGTGCCGAACGCGTCGATGCAGTCGCTGACGCCGACCGGCGTGACGTTCGTTCCGGTGGATGATTGGATCCGCTCCGTCGCGGGCGCGCCGGCGAGCCTCGTGCTCGACGAACGCGTCGCGAACCCAGTGGTGCACGTCGATGGCGACCTGGCGAACATCTGGGTGGAGTACTGGTTCTTCGCCGGCGAGCGCCTCTCGCACTGCGGTGTGGATGCGTTCCTCTTGGCGCGCCGGGATGGCGCATGGAAGATCTTCTCGGTGGTCGACACGCGACGGCGCGACGGCTGCGCCCCCGCACCGGGTCCTGCGTAGCGGGCCACGCTGGCACAATCGGGACCACAAAGCTCGTCCAGCTATTGACACTGCCACATTTTTTTCGCGCGCCGAACTCCTCTCACCACAATCAGTTAGCAGGTCAACCTGTCAATTGTGACAGGGGTCCGATCCATCCGTTTACGCGCAAGCTCAGTCCCCACTTGGATTTAGCTCAAGTCCGATTAGCTTTCAGTCACAGATTTGCGATCCACCACGTACGGTGCGACGCCCAGAACTCAGCCGGAGAACGCATGCGGAAGCCACGACCGAACGCGTACAATCCCGCGCAAGCACTCAACCTCATCTCGAGCGACCGCAACGGCGACCCGCTCAGCTGCCCGTCATGCTCGGGCACGATCAACCGGGAGCCACGCAAGGCTCCGCCGCCGCCGCGCTCGCATGTCACGCTCAAGTGCACGGCCTGCGGACGCATCGCGCGCTACATCGCCGGCGCCGCGTAGCCCAGAGCGAACTGGCCTGAAGCAGAAGCGGCCCCCGGTCCACGACCGGGGGCCGCTTCGCTTGCGACGCGCTACGCGGAGAGCGGCAACTCCATCTGGACCAGGCGCCCACTGCGGCGTTCGCGCGGACGGCTCGTTGGGCGCACGGGGTTGAGAGTGTCGGCGAGTCCCGGCACCACGACGACTTCCGCGGACTCTGCCCGGTCGGCGACCACGGGCGCGTCGCGCAGCAACTCGGCGGTCTGGTGGCGGAGCCGCAGGAGGCGCAGCGGCGCCACGAGCGCATCCCCGGTGCCATCGCGTATGGCGGTCACTTCGTCGCGGACCGCGGCGGTGAGGGTCCTGGCGAGCGGGTGGGCGAGCAGCCGGTCGAGTTCCGCGGCGTCGCGCACCGAGCATGCATCGATCATGGCGTCGAGGTAGGTCAGCACCGTCCCTCCTTATGCCGTTAGATACACCTTGCAACTAATAATAGTACCCGGCGCGCAGGGGAAGGTGTCACGGTCCTGTCGCGATACCGTCTCCGCTCAGCCCAAGAGCTCGAACCGGACCGACCGGCGCACCCCGCGCCGCTTTCGGGGGGCATATCTATAGAGTTGGGCCGGCCGGCCCCGCCCCTCGGAGCGCCAGGAATCCGTGGGTTCCACCAGGAAGGCCGCCTGCAGCGCGCGCCGGAAGCTGGCCTTGTGGAGGCGCCGGCCGAGCAGGAGCTCGTAGACCTGCTGCAGGTCGGAGAGCGTGAAGGTCGCAGGGAGCATCCGGAAGGCGACCGGGGCGATGTCCATCCGGTCCCGCAAGCCGGCGATCGCAGCGTCGAGGATCCACTGGCGGCCGGGCGGGAGCGGCGGCGGTTCCGTCGCGGGCGACCAGGTGAGCCCATCCGGGGCCTCCGTGCCGACCGGCACCACCGCGAGGTACGCCACCGTGAGCGCGGCGCCGGACGGATGGCGACCCCCCGCGCTGAACGCGCCGAGCTGTGTCATCCAGCTCGGCGCCCGGCCGAGCAGCTTCCGCGTCCATCGCAGGACGGTGACATCCAGGGCGCCCCTCGGATCGAGCGGCGTCCACGGGAGTCCGCGCCCACGCGCACCCGGCCCGACCGTGGTGAGCACGGCGAGTCGCCGGTCGACGGCGGTGCAGCAGATGAGGTCGAGGGCGGCCGACCCGCGGCCGGCGCGCGCGACAGTGGTGGAGCGGTCGCGCTTCATCATTCCAATTAGTAGCTAGTCGCTACCAATGTCAACGTGCCGCGCTGGCGGGACCAGGCCTGCCGCTCCGGCGCACATGGGGCGGGCGCCGACCCCCGTGCGCACTCAATGCGCGATCGTGCCCTGCTTGCTGGTGTCCACCTCGTCCTCCTGCCCCGACTTGAACAGGAAGGCCTCCATGTTGCGCGTCAGGAACTGGCGCGCCTGCGGGTCCATTACGTTCAACCCGTAATGATTGATCAGCATCGTCTGCTGCTTGAGCCAGAGCTGCCAGCACTCCGGGCACGTCCCCTCCAGGATCCGCGCGCCGATCGCGCCCGGGAAGGGCGGCCGCTCGAACCCCGTCTTCGTCAGCCCGCATCGCAGGCACTTGATCTCCGCCATCCGTCCGCACCCCTCGTGGAACCCGTGAGCCCGAAATCTACACGAGCATCGCGGCGACCGTCGCCGAACCCATGACGGACACCCGACCCCCCGCGCACCACCGATCCGGCGGTGGGTTCCGCAATCCGTGGGCGGAGTCCGCGCCGCGCGGATTCCGCGAGTTCCTCGGCTGGATGTTCGAGCGCGCACGGCGCGGGCAGTTCGGTCCGCCGCCGACGCCGCCTGCCCTCGCGCCGGCCGGCTCGGCGGTCGCCACGTCGCGCGCAGCACCGGAAGAGCTGCGCGTCACTGCGGTCGGGCATTCCACCTTCTTGGTGCAGGTCGGCGGGCTCAACATCCTCACCGATCCGGTGTTCAGCGGACGCTGCTCCCCATTCCGGTGGGCCGGCCCCAAGCGGCGCCAAGCACCGGGCATCGCGCTCGACGCGCTCCCACCGATCGACCTCGTCCTGCAGTCGCACGACCACTACGACCACCTCGACGACGCCAGCGTGCGGGCCATCGCCGCTCGCGATCCGGATGCACTCTGGTGCGCGCCCCTTGGCGTCGCCGCATTCCTCAAGACTCGCGGCGTCCGGCACGTCGCCGAGCTCGACTGGTGGGAGGGGTTCTCCCACGGCACGGCGGAGATCACCTGCGTGCCCGCCGCACACTTCTCCGGACGCACGCCCCTCGACCGCGATGCCTCGCTCTGGTGCGGCTGGGCCGTCGCGGTGGCCGACCGACAGGTCTACTTCGCGGGGGACACGGGCCATCACCCCGACTTCGCGGCGGTCGGCGCGCGGCTCGGGCCCTGCGACGCGATCTTCCTTCCGGTCGGCGCCTACGAGCCGCGCTGGTTCATGCGGCCGGTCCATATGGATCCGGACGAGGCGCTCGCCGCGTTCGACGCGCTCACGGCGGCGCATCGCGCGCACCCCTCCGTGATGGTCGCGATGCATTGGGGCACCTTCGTGCTCACCGACGAGCCGCCCGACGAACCGCCGGAGCGCACGCGCGCTGGCTGGGCCGCGCGCGGGTGGGCTGCCGACCGCCTCTGGTTGCTCAGCCCTGGGGAGATGCGCCGGCTGCGGCCGTGACCGGGAACCGCGCCGCGAGCCATTCCGCGGTGGTCGCGGCGACCTGCTCCCACCCGACGTCCACCGTGAGGACGTGGCCGGCGCCTCGCGTCCAGATCACGGTGCGGTCCTTGGCGCCGAGGCGAGCGATGGCGTGCATCGACTGCTCGCGCGGCAGCCGGTTGTCCTCCTCCGACTGGATCACGAGTGTCGGCGCGCTCACGAAACCGAGCCGCACCACCGTGCCGCGCGCGATGTACTCCACCGCCTCGAGCGAGCGCCGCGTCGAGCAGCCGTAGGCGATCATCCGGCGCTGGGCCTCCGGGTCGTGGATCGACTTCTGCCCGCCGCCACTCGCGTACCGCGTGAGCACCGACCAGAGCCGGGCCGTGCTCACCGCCACCTGCATCGGCGCCGGCACGAAGAGCATGGGCGCGTACAGGATGACCGCCGCCACGTCGGTCTCCGCCGCGAGCCAGCAGGCGAGGGCGCCGCCCATCGAGAGCCCGCCCACCACCACGGTGTGGTGCGTCGCGTGCAGCGACGCGTACTCGTCGCGGATCACCGTGAGCACCTCCTCGGCGGTCCATGAGTCGAAGGCCCGAAGCGATCTCCCGTGCCCCGGGAGCAGCGGCAGGCGAACGGTCCACCCTTTCGCGTGCAGCACACGCGCGATCTGGTCGAGCGACTGCGGCGAGTCGTTGTAGCCGTGGAGGAGGAGGATCGCACGGCCACCGTGCGCGCCGTACGTGCGCGGCTCGGCGCCCACGATCACGCCGTCGGCGTGGGCCGGGAACCGGCGGCGGAAGGTGCGCTCCTTGAGTTGCGCGCGCGTCCACCGCTGCGCCCAGAGGGCTGCCACCACGCCCGCGAGCCAGAGCTGCCAGGCGACCACCGTCAGTACCGCGGCACGCTCGGGTCCACTTCCACGCTCCAGCGGTCGATGCCGCCGGAAAGGTTGAGCACCCGCGGGAATCCCGCGGCGCGCAGGTAGTCGGCGACCATCGCGCTGCGCACGCCCGAGTGGCAATAGACGACCACCTCCGCGTCCCGCGCGATCGTGCCGAGGCGGGCCGGGACCTGCGACATCGGGATGAGTCGCGCGCCCTCGAGGTGGGCCATGGCGTGCTCCCACTCCTCGCGCACGTCGAGCACGACGAGGGGATCGCGTCGCGCGAGCCGCATCGCGAGCGTCGCGGGGG